>JAGPHL010000146.1 GCA_018055515.1 Anaerolineae bacterium | reverse complement strand
CTCTGGCAGACCCTGGGCGAAGCGGCCGGACTCGATGCGCCCTTAAGCCCCTTGGGAGTGGCGCAGGCGCATCGCCTGGGCGCATACCTCGCCAGGTACGAGCCCCCCGCACGCATCAGCGCCAGCCCGCTGTTGCGCGCCCGACAGACCGCCGAGATCGTCGCGCGCTATCTGGATGCGCCGGTGACCTGCGACAACGACCTGCGCGAATTCGAGAGCTGGGATGCCAGCGATCCACCCTCACCGGTGGACATGTGGCGCACGATGGCCGCGGCGCCCCCGCACCCCGCCTACACGGCGTTCCGCGAACGGGTGCAGGGCGCGCTTGAACGGGTGATCGGCGCGACGCCTGCCGCAGAAGAGGTCGTGCTGGTAGTGGCGCACGGCGGCACCCTCGGCACGCTGTTGCGGCTGCTGCTGGATTCCGCCACCATGCGCATCTGGACTCCCAACACGGCGCTCCACAGCTTGCGTTGGACGGGCGATTTCTGGCTGTTGCGCTACGTCAACCAGCAGGAGCATCTTCCCCGGCCCCTGCGAAGCCGGTGAACAGAGAAATGGAGACGATAAACGGGTGAATGAAAAGCCGTTGCCGCGATTCTGGATGTGGTTGGGGGTGTCCCTCGCTCTGACGGCGCTCCTCGCCTTCATTTTCTTCACGCCGCCCGCGCTGCTGCGCAAGGCGGATTACATCGCGGCGGCGGTCTGCCATCGCCTGCCGGGCCACAGCTTTTTCATCGCGGGGCAGCAGCTCCCGCTGTGCCAGCGATGTACAGGGACCTTCGCCGGCGCGCTGACCGGCCTGCTGTTCCAATGGGGCGTGCTGCGCCGACGCCGCACGCAACTGTTCCCCCCGCTGTGGCAATGGCTGCTGGTGGGCGTTTTTGCCGCCGCCTGGGGCCTCGACGGGTTCAATTCGTATACCACGCTGTTCTTGGGACGGGAAGTGGGGATCCTCGGCTATGCGCCCCAACCGTGGATCCGGCTATTCACCGGCACCTTCATGGGCCTGGGCATGAGCCTCGTCCTGGTCTCGGCGCTCAATCAGGTGTTCTGGCGCGACGCTCTGCCAGAAGCGCCGCTTCCCCATTGGCGGCAGGTGGCGCCGCTATTGGCACTAGGGTTGCTCCAGGCGGCGGTGTTCTACACGCTGGAGCCATGGCTGCTCTACCCCATCGCGCTCTACAGCACGGCGGGGGTGATCGCCATGCTGACCTGCCTGGGAGCGATGGTCTGGGTCATGGCGCTGCGGCGCGAACAGACGTACAGCAGCTGGCGTGAGGCCTGGCTGCCGTTCGTGTGGGGCGGGGTGTTCACCAGCGTCATCATCCTCGGCATGGGCGGCGTGCGGCTGCTCCTCACCGGCTCCGTTGATGGCATCCCCGGCCTCTGAGTCCGCGCTCCTGGCACACGCTGCCCGTCCCCATGGGTAGACGTAAAGCTTCACGCAAATAATAGTATTATCAGCACTACAGTCTTGTCTGACATCCCAGGTATACTGAGACTGGCGTGTTCTATCAGCCGCCCATAGCCCCTGCCTGGCTATGGCACCCATTAGTTCACAGGAGGTTTCAATCCATGTACAAGAAGCTGTTTATTCCAGGGCCGACGCACGTGCGCGAGGAGATTCTGCAAGCGCAGACCGCACCCATGATCGGTCATCGCGCCAAGGAGTATTCCGATCTTCAGGGCAGAGTGACCCCTAAACTGCAACAGCTCCTCTACACTCAACAGCCCGTGTTCATCTACGCCAGTTCCGGCACCGGCGTGATGGAAGGCTCGATCCGCCAGGCGGTGCGCCCCGGCAAGCGCGCCCTGGTCACTGTTTGCGGGGCGTTCTCCAAGCGCTGGCTCGAAATTGCCGTGGGCAACGGCATTCCCACCGACAAGGTCGAGGTCGAATGGGGCCTGGGCTTCCGCCCGGAGCAGGTCGTGGAAGCGTTAGGGCAGGGCGACTATGACGCGGTGACCCTTACCCTGAACGAAACCTCCACCGGCGTGCAAAACCCCGTCGCCGAAATCGCCGCCGCTGTGCGGGCCGCTTACCCGGACGTGGTGATTCTGGTAGATGCCGTCTCTGCGATGGCCGGCGTGAAGATCGAGTTCGACGCCTGGGACATTGACTGCGTGCTGGCGAGCTCCCAGAAGTGTTTCGCCCTGCCGCCGGGATTGACCATTGCTGCGGTGAGCGAGCGGATGTTCAAGCGCGCGGGGGAAGTGCCAGGCCGCGGCTATTACTTCGATTTCCTCGACATGCTCAAGTACTACAAGAAGAATCAGACGCCTGCCACCCCCGCCATCAGCTTGATCTATGCTCTCGACAAGCAAATGGATGACATCCTCGCGGAGGGGCTGGAAAATCGCTGGGCGCGCCATTTGGAGATGGCGCACCTCGTGCAAGGCTGGGGGCGCAAGTATTGGGAGCTCTTCGCAGCGGAGGAGTTCCTCTCCCCTACCGTCACCACCATGGTCAACACGCGGGGCATTGTCGTGAGCGACCTCAACAAGGCTCTCGCCGAGCGCGGGGCCATGATCTCCAACGGCTATGGCGATCTCAAGGAGAAGACCTTCCGCATCGCCACCATGGGCGATCTCACCGTGGCCGATATCCGCTGGCTGCTGGGCGAGATCAACGACATTTTGGGGTTGGAGTAGCCAACCGGTACCGGATAAGGAGTGCAAGACATGGCCAAAATTTTGATTTGCGATCCCGTGGATGCTGAAGCCATCGCGCAGATGCGTGAGGCCGGCCTGGAAGTGGACGTGAAGGACACCATCAGCCTCGAAGAGCTGGAGCAGGTGCTCAATCAATACGACGGCATGGTGGTCCGCAGCCGTACCAAAGTCCGTCAACCGCTGATTGATGCGGCCCCGAATCTGAAGTTGATCGTGCGCGGCGGGGTGGGCCTCGACACCATTGACGTAGACTATGCGCGCAGCAAGGGCATCACCGTCCTCAACACCCCCGCGGCCAACTCCGCGGCGGTGGCGGAACTGGTCATCGGCCTGATGTTGACCCTGGCGCGCCATATCACCCTCGCCGACGCGACCATGAAGGCCGGCAAGTGGGAGAAGAAGGCCCTCGAAGGCACCGAAATCGCTGGGAAGACGCTGGGACTCATCGGCTACGGGCGCATCGGGCGACTGACCGCCCAGAAGGCGCGCGCCCTGGGCATGACCGTCGTGGGCTACGATCCCTTCATCACCATCAACGACGCCGGGGTCCGCGCGGTCGAGCTCGAGGAGCTGCTCAAGATTTCCGATTACATCAGCCTGCACGTGCCGACCACGCCGCAGACCAGGGGGATGGTGAGCACGGCGCAGTTCGCGCAGATGAAGCCGACCGCCTACGTCATCAACGCAGCGCGCGGCGGGGTAGTGGACGAGGCAGCGCTCTACACTGCTCTGGTGAACAAAGTCATCGCCGGCGCAGCGCTCGACGTGTACACGGAGGAGCCGCCCAAGAGCGAGGGGTTGCTGCAGCTGATCGCTCTGCCGCAGGTCGTCGCCCTGCCGCACCTGGGCGCTTCAACCGTCGAGGCGTTGGGGCGCGTGGGCGGGGAAGTCGCCGCCCTGGTCATCGAGCATTTCAAGAAATAGGAGCGCCCATGGCGAACATCAAGGCCTTTCGGGGCATCCGCTATAACCCGGACCGTTTCTGCGACCTCTCGGAGGTGATCACGCAGCCCTATGATCGCATCCACGAGGCGGAGCAGGCGGCCTATTATGCGCTGAATCCCTACAACTTCTGTCGCATTGATATGGGCCTGCGCGAGCCGGACGAGCCCGACAACAACGTCTACACGCGCGCCCGCGCTTATGCGCAGACCTGGCAGGCAGAGGGGATTCTCATCCGCGATCCCCACCCGGCGCTGTATGTGCTGGAACAGCACTTCACCACGCCCGACGGTCAGAGCCACGTGCGCCGTGGCTTCACGGCGGCGTTGGAGCTCACCCGCTTCGACGAAGGTGTCATCCTGCCCCACGAGCGCACGTTGAGCGGCCCCAAGGCCGACCGGCTGAATCTGACGCGCGTGACACAGACGGCATGGGGGCACATCTTCGTGCTCTATCCCGACGCGGAAAATCGCATCAACGCGCTGCTGCAACCGTTCCTGGATTCTCACATGCCGGCGCTCCTCACCGAGCGCGTGATCGAGCCGGACGTGGAGCAGAACTTCTGGGTGGTCCATGATCCCGCGATCATCGCGGCAGTCATCGCGGAGATGGCGCCGAAGCGCAACCTCATCATCGCCGACGGGCATCATCGCTACGAGACGGCGCTCAATTACCGCGACGAGATGCGGGCGCAGCATCCCGACGCTCCCGCCAACGCCGCGTTCAATTACGGATTGGTCACCTTCGTGAGCATGAGCGATCCGGGGTTGGTGATCCTGCCGACGCACCGCCTCATCTACGGCTACACGCGGATGGATAGCAAAGCGCTGCTGCAAGCGCTCACGCCCTATTTCGAGGTTCAGCCGTTAGCGAGCCGCGAGGCCCTGGAAGCCGGGCTTGCCGCGGCGACGCCCGCACAGCCGCGCTTCGGCTTCTACGACGGCAGCTACGTCCTCCTCACGCTCAAGACGCTCGACAGCATGGCGCAGCTGGTTCCCGAACGCGCGCCGAGCTGGCGGGCGCTCGATGTCGCCGTGTTGCACGAGCTGATCATCGAGCACGTCATGGGCCTGAGCAAGGAGAGCGTGGCGCGCAAGGAGAACCTGGAGTATCTGCGCGACCCCAATCCCGGCTTCGAGCGGGTGGATCGGGGCGAGGCCAACTTCCTGTTCCTGCTCAACGGCACGCGGATGGAGCACGTCCGCGCCTGCACCGAGGCGGGCGAGAAGATGCCGCAGAAGTCCACGGATTTCTATCCCAAAATCATCAGCGGACTGGTGTCGCTGCCGTTGCACGACGTCATCGAGTAGGCCGCAGCGCGGTACATGCCGGGGTTAGCGCACGCTAGCCCCGGTTTTGTCTGTAATTGCCTGTTTGGCATTTTATGCTACAGTGGCCCCAACGAGGGACGATGAGCAATTTCCTATATCTGGTCACCTTTATCGGGGGGATGGTATCGCTGGCGCTGGAGCTCGCGGCCGGACGGCTGCTGGCCCCCGCCTTCGGCACCTCGGAGCTGGTCTGGTCCGCCATCATCGGCATGATCCTGCTGTATTTCGCCATCGGCTACGTCGTCGGCGGGCGATGGGCCGATCGCTCGCCGCAGCCCAAGACGCTGTACACCATTTTGCTCGCCGCCAGCGTGACGATCGCCCTGATCCCCTTGATCTCCCGTCCGGCGCTGACACTCGCAGCGCGCGGCATGGCGGCGCTCAACGCCTTTCAAGTCGGAGGGCCGCTGCTGGCCGTGCTGATCCTCTTCATCGCGCCGGTGACGCTGCTGGCGTGCGTCTCGCCCTTCGTCATCCGCCTGGCCATGACCGATCTCGGCGCGGCGGGGATGACCTCGGGCAAGATCTACGCCCTCTCCACGCTGGGGAGCTTCGTGGGGACGTTCCTCCCCAATCTCGTGTTGATTCCCGCCCTGGGGACGCGGCGCACTTTTTTGCTGCTGGCGCTGATCACCCTGCTGCCGGGGATCGTTGGCCTGTGGCGCAGCGCGCGGCGACGGGCGCTGGTCGGTGTGCTCCTGGCGCTGGCCATCGTGCTGCTCGCCTGCACCGACACCGGCCCCATCAAGCCGCAGGCGCGGTTGATCTACGAAGAGGAATCCACGTATAACTACATCCAGGTGCTCGAAGGCGAACAGGGGACGCGCTTCCTGCTCCTCAACGAGGGGCAGGGAATCCATTCTGTCTACAATCCCAAGACGCTATTGACCGGCGGGACGTGGGATTACTTTCTCATCGCGCCGTACTTCAATCCGCCGCCGCAGACGCCGGAGCAGGTGCGCAGCCTGCTGGTGATCGGCTCCGCGGCGGGCACCATCCCCAAGCAATACACCGCCATTTACGGGCCGATTCCCATTGACGGCGTGGAAATTGATCCGGCCATCGTGCGGGTGGGACGCGACTATTTCGACATGACGGAGCCGAATCTGCACGTGGCGGAGATGGATGGCCGCACTTTTCTCGCACGGACGACTGCGCGCTATGACGTGGTTGCCGTAGACGCTTACCGGCTGCCGTACATTCCCTGGCATCTCACGACGGTGGAATTTTTCCAGGAGATTCGGCAGGTGCTCACGGAGCGCGGCGTGGTCGCCATCAATGCCGGGCACACGCCCGACGATTGGCGGATCGTCGAGGCGCTCGTGGCCACCTTGAAACAAAGCTATCCTTCGGTGCATGTCATCGCCGTGCCCAACACTTTCAATGCCATTATCGTCGCCACGGTCCAGGAGACTTCGGCGGAAGACTTCGACGTGAACCGGCGCCTCCTGCAAGACCCGCTCCTGGCGCGGGTCGCCGAACGCGCTGCCGCCAATCTCGTCACCGTCGCGCCGGGCGGCATGGTCTTCACCGATGACCGCGCTCCCGTCGAGCTGCTCACGGATGTGCTGGTCCTGCGCTACGTGCTGGGCACGCCGTAGG
>JAGPHL010000145.1 GCA_018055515.1 Anaerolineae bacterium | reverse complement strand
AAGAGAATCAACGTCACGCCGGGGTAGACCACGATGTACCAGTACGTGCTCAGGTTCGTCATCCAGTCCCGCGCGAACGAGAGCAACTGTCCCCAGTCAGCATAGCCGACCTCAGCCCCGATGCCCAGGAAGCTGAGCCCGGCGAAAGTGATCACGTAGCTGCCGATGCGCATCGAACCCAGCACCAGCGTGGGGAAGATGGCGTTGGGCAGCACGTGTCGGAAAAGGATGCGCCCATCCTTCACGCCGGTGACGCGGGCAGCCAGGACGTACTCCCGCTCGCGCACGGAGAGAATATCGCTCCGTAACAGACGGGCGAAACCCGTCCAGCTGAAGGCCATCAGCGCGATCATGGGCGCGAGGATGCCCTTCCCCAGCACCGGCGTGAGCACCGCGGAAAGCGTCATGGCTGCCAGCGTGAAGGGGAAGGCCATGAACACATCGGCGATACGCATGATCACCATATCCACGGCGCCGCCATAGTAGGCCGAGATCGCGCCCAATGCGATTCCCACAATTGCGCCGACCGCGGTGATGAGCAGGCCAACCTGCAGGGCCGTGCGCGTCCCCCAGATCACCCCATACCAGATGTCCCATTGTCCGCTGGCAGTGCCCATGATGTGAACCCATTGATTCTCTTTATCGGCGGGCATCACATATTTCCACCAGAAGGGAATGGGAGGCTGCCGGGTCTTCCAGATCGTTCCCGGCGGCTGCGGGACCGCGCCATAGCCATCGCGGGGAATGCGGTAGGGATCTTGCCCTTCCCTTACCGGCGCGAGCACGGGCGCCGCGAGGGCAATCAGCACAAAGAGGCCCAACAGCACCAGCCCTAACACCGAGATGGGGTTTCTGAACAGATTTCTCAGGATCCGATACGTGTCGTGGCCCAGGAAGCGCTCAATCCGGCCCATCTCCTTGTATTTTCGCGCCGGCGCCCCGATGGTAGCTTCGTCTACAGTCATGTTTCTTTGCCTCCTGCCCTAATCCAGCCGCACGCGCGGGTCAATATAGGCATATAAAATATCTACGACCAGGTTCGCCAGCACCAGGATCAGGCCGTTGAGGAGTACAAACGCCAGCACCGTGATTACGTCGAGATTGACGGCGGCGCGCGCTGCTGCCATGCCGATACCGGGATAGTTGAAGACTGTTTCCACGATGACGACCCCGCTCAACAGGCCTACGACCGTGTTACCGCTTAAAGTGACGACCGGCATCAGGCCATTGGGCAAAGCGTGCTTACGGATGACAACCCGTTCAGAGAGGCCTTTGGCGCGCGCGGTGACAATGTAATCCTGGCGCAGCGTCTCCAGCATCGAGGAGCGGGTGACCCGCAGGGTGAGGGCCCACCACAAATAGGCCAGCGTGATGACGGGGAGAATCAGATGCCGCAGGGCGTCCCAAAGCACGTCGAAGCGCAGGTTCAGCAGTGAATCCAACACGATCAGCTTCGTGTAACTGTGGAACGCCGGCGAATTGATGACCTGATCGGCCCAATCCGAAACCCGTCCTGGGGGGAACCATCCCGTTGCTGCATAGAAGGCCATCAACAGCAGCAAGCCGAAGACAAAGTCAGGCAGGGACCAGCCAATGATGCCGAAAATGCGCACGATATGGTCGAGCGGCTTGTTGTGGTAGACCGCGCCGATGACCCCCAGGAAAATCCCGCCGGCGACGACGGGGAGCACCGCGAGCAGCGCCATCTCCAGCGTGGCGGGAAAACGGCGCGCCAGCAGATCCCCGACGGGCTGCGAGGCCGTGCGGGAATAGCCGAAATCGCCGCGCAAGATGCCGCCCCGGATTTCGCCGCTTTGGGGATCTTTGAAACCCACCAACCAGCGCCAGTATTGCACATGAATGGGCTGATCCAGACCGTAGCGCTTGATGATTCCCTGCAAGGCCTGGTCGTTCTTGGGAATATCGCGCACGTAGAGCGCCGAACGCTCGACGGGGCTGAGCGCCTGCAACATGGCAAAGATGAGCACCGTGACCCCAAACAACAGCAGGGGCACCATCAAGAGCCGGCGAATGATGTAATTGAGCATTGATCATTTCCTCCAGGTGGGGCAGGGAAGCCCGCCTGCGCGCGCTTCCCTGCCCAGAGTGATACGTACTCGTTTTACTGCTTGGTGAGCGTGTAGAAGCGGTTATCCCACCCGTAGATGGGGTTGTAGTAGTAGCCGCCCACCCAGCGCTGCTGATAGTGGCGCCCGGTGGCCACAGCCAGGCGGATCGCCGGCGCGTATTCGTAGTCCTTGGCGGTCGCCTGCTGATAGATCTCGGCGCGCTTGTCGTTGTCGGTCTCGCTCACGCCGGCGTTCACCAGGGCGAGGAATTCATCGTACATCTCCTGCGGCAGCATCTGCCGGGAGGCGTACGTGCCGACGAGGAAGGGCTGCGCCCAGTTGTGCGGGTCGTGCAGGTCCTCGATCCAGCCGCTGATGAAGATGGGGAGCTTGCTCGCGCGCTGCGCTGCCAGGAAGCTCGGCCAGGGCAGGCCGATGATTTCGACCTGGAACTTGGGGTCAATGTCGGCGAAGTTCGCCTGCAGAATCTGAGCCACGGTCTGGCGGGTCACATTGCCCGTGTTGTAGGCGATCTGCATGCGGAAACCCTTCTCCCACACCTGGCCATCCCAGGCCTGCTGCAGCTCCGCGGCGCATTTGTCGGGGTCGTGGGTGTACTTCGGGCCGTTGGGGTCGTAACCGATCATGCCCGGGATTAAGAAGCCGGAGACCTGGACTGCCTCACCGTTGAGCGCATCATTGATGTAGGCGTCCCAGTCGAAGCAGTAGTTGAAGGCCTTACGGACATGGATGTCGGAGAAGAAGTCGGGGGGAATGCCGTTGCCGTCCAGCTGCCCGCTGCCGATGTAGTTATTGCCGCCCTCGGCGTTGATGTTGAAGGTGAAGAACGCATCCGTGCGGGTGGCGCTCGGCATGCCCTTGAACAGGCGCAGCGGTTGATCGCTCTTGATTTCGCAGTCGAACCCGTCGGTCTCCGCGTTGTACTCGCACCACTCGCCGACCATCGGGTCAACCTGTGCGAAACTTTCGCCCGGCACGGCGGCGATGTCCGCATCACCGGCCTGGAGCATGGCGTAGCGGGTACCCCACTCGCTGATGCCCTTCTCCACGATGCGGTCAATGGTGGGCTGCGTCGGGCCGCCGGGGAAGGTCGGCTCGGTGCGCCACCAGTTGGCATTGCGGACGAGCACTTTCTGTTCGCCAGGGGTCCAGCTTTCCAGCTTGTAGGCGCCGGTGCCGTTGACCTTGTCGCGCAGCGGCGTGGTCTCAGGGGTCACCCCGTAGTAGTTCTGCCAGGTGGCGCAATCGCCATCCCAGGTGCCATTCTCGATAGCCCAATCCTTGTCCAGGATGGAGCCCCAGCTTTGCGCCAGGGTGGGCAGGAAGGGGCCCCAGGGGAGCGCCAGGTTGAAGGTGACGGTGCCCGCCGCTTCATCGTACTGGATGGCATTCGTGACCCGTTCGCAGGCCGCCACGAGCGCCGCGGGATCCGCAGCCTTCAGGGCCTCGGGGTCATCATCCAGCGCGCCGGTCGGATCCACCAGCTCGGCCACGTCAAACGTGCCGACGCCGAAGAACGGCTCGGTGAACAGCCACTGCGGCGAGGCGGTGTTGCCCTGCAGCACGCCACGCTGGAGGCTGTAGGCCACGTCCTCAGCGGTCAGATCGGCGCCGTTGTGGAACTTGACGCCCTTGCGGATGGTGAACGTGTAGGTCTTGCCATCGTCCGAGACGGTCCAGTCGGTCGCCAGCGAGGGGACGAACTCGGTCGCCTTGGGGCCGGCATAGGTGACCAGCTGGTCATAGACGTTGAGGATGATGGCGTCGCCATCACTCTCATAGTTGAGGGCCGGGTCCAACGAGTCAATGCCCTCGCTGATCGTGACCACATTCAGGGTGGTAGGATCAGGGGACTTGAACTCCTTGGCCTCTACCGGGGCAGGAGTCGCAGTCACGACGACCTCCACGACTCCCCCTTCCTTTTCGACCGTGACGACCACGGTTTCGACCACTTTTTCGGGCGTAGGCGTAGGCCCGCAGGCCGCCAACATCATGCTGGCTACCAGCAGCACACTCGCAATGGCCCACCAGGTTTTCTTAGACATGAACTCCTCCTTCAAAGTCTAGTGAGATTAGATGTACAACACAACACACCACATAACAGGGAACATGCTGCACTTCTCGATACACATCACCTCCTTTCATTACATATCAACCCGTATCAACGTATCATGCATGACGCATCACGCCTTGCCCTTCAGCAGATGGCAGGCGCAAAAATGGCCCGGCGCGATCTCGACCATGTCCGGCTCCACCTCGAAGCAGGTGTCGAAGACCTTGGGGCAGCGTGTGTTGAAGTTACAGCCCTTGGGCGGATTGGCGGGACTGGGCAGGTCCCCCTCCAGGATGATGCGGTGACGCTTTTCCTCGACCACCGGATCGGGAACAGGGACTGCTGAGAGCAGCGCCTGCGTGTAGGGGTGCTGCGGGTTACTGTAGAGCGTGTCCCGGTCGGTGAGCTCCACAATCTTGCCCAGGTACATCACTGCCACCCGGTTGCTGATGTGGCGCACCATGCTCAGATCGTGCGCGATGAACACATACGTCAGCCCCAGCTTCTCCTGGAGATCTTCCAGCAGGTTGACGACTTGCGCCTGGATCGAGACATCCAGCGCCGAGATCGGCTCATCGCAGATGATGAGATCGGGATTGAGCGCCAGCGCGCGGGCCAGGCCGATGCGTTGCCGCTGGCCGCCGGAGAATTCGTGCGGATAACGGCGCATGAAATCCGGGTTCAGGCCCACCAGTTCCAACAGTTCTGCCACGCGATCCTTGCGTTCCTCCCCGGCGGCGATGTGGAAGACTTCCAACGGCTCACCGACGATGCGGAAGACGCTCATGCGGGGATTCAGCGAAGCGTAGGGGTCCTGGAAGATCATCTGCATCTTCTGGCGCATTTGCCGCAGGGACTCGCCCTTGAGCAGCGCCATGTCATGCCCGAGGAAATCCACGCGCCCCGCCGTCGGTTCATAGAGGCGGATGATGGTGCGGCCTGTCGTGGTCTTGCCGCAGCCGCTTTCACCGACTAGGCCCAGGGTCTCCCCTCGATGGACATCAAAGCTCACGCCGTCCACGGCTTTGACATCCCCTACGTGCTTTTGGAACACACCACGGTTGATGGGGAAATACTTCTTCAAATTTTCCACGCGCAGCACGACTTCGCGCGTGTCGGTTGGGGACGTAACGGGGACAGCCATGGTCATTGTATTCTCCTCACCTTCTCTGTTTCCCAGCAGGCAGCCACATGCCCTGGACCGACGTCTTCCAGAACCGGTGTCTCGAAATTACACCGTTCTACGCGGTAGGCGCAGCGCGGGGCGAAGGGGCATCCCTGGGGCAGGCCCAACAGGTCCGGCGGTTCGCCTTTGATGGAGTACAGCCGGTGCGTGTGGTCACGTCGCGCGGCAGGGAGGGAGCCCAGCAGCCCGACGGTGTAAGGGTGCCGGGGATTGCCATAGATTTCCTTGACGGGGCCGGATTCGATGATGCTGCCGGCGTACATCACGTTCACCCGGCGGGCCATGCCGGCGACGATCCCCAGGTCATGCGTGATCCAGATCACCGCCATGCCGAGCTTCTCCTGCAAGCGTTTGACGAGTTCCACAATCTGGGCCTGGATGGTGACGTCGAGGGCCGTGGTGGGCTCATCGGCGATCAGCAGGCTGGGGTTACACGAGAGCGCCATCGCGATCATCGCGCGTTGGCGCATGCCGCCGGAGAACTGATGGGGATAGTCGTCCAGCCGCTGTTGGGCTTCGGGGATGCCTACCAGCACCAGCAATTCCCCCGCCCGTTCGCGGGCAGTTTTGTTATCCATGCCCTGGTGCAGCTTGAGCGCTTCCATGATCTGGTACCCAATGGTCAGCACCGGGTTGAGCGAGGTCATGGGGTCCTGGAAGATCATGGCGATTTCGGCGCCGCGCACCCGTCGCATCTCGTCCTCGGTGAGGTGGAGCAGGTCGCGTCCCTGGAAGAAAACCTCGCCGCCGGTGATTTTCCCTGGCGGATCGGGAATCAACCGCATGATGGAGAGCGCGTGAACGCTCTTGCCGCAACCGCTTTCACCTACCACGCCCAACGTGTCGCCTTCGTCCATGGTGTACGAAATGCCGTTGACCGCATGGACGACACCGTCCTCGGTGTGGAATTGCGTCTCCAGTTTTCTAATGTCCAACAGATGTTGTGAGGCCGATTGTGTTTGCTGTCCCGTCATGCGTTTTTAACTCCTCAAAGAATGGCTGATTGCTTTGCGGCTTCCCTCATGTTTCCCGCCGTTATCGTAGGGTTACAATGTTTGACTCGCTTTTGTCTATATTGGCGATCGTCATGCCTTATCAGCATGTATACTTTCTTGTCCTGGGCTCAGTTCAATTGCGGAAGCGAAGATTTGGGAAAAAGGTGATTTCGAGAGACACGCGGGCTTCAAGGGGGAAGTGTCTGGCAGGCAATGTGTGTTGCGACGCCGTGTCGCTGCAATGCGCGTTTGCAGTTCGGGGAAAACATCCCCCATGGCGGGCGTCTGGTTGACTTTGGTTGAAGCATCGTCATTGGCGCCGGTTGCG
>JAGPHL010000005.1 GCA_018055515.1 Anaerolineae bacterium | reverse complement strand
GCTTTTTCGCTGATTCGCTGACGGCTGACCGCTGATCTCTATTTTCGCAGGAGGGGCTATGAACCTGTCCATTCCCGGCGGTGATCTGGATTTGCTGGTCATCGGTGAGACGTTGATTGACTTCATCTCGGTCGAGGAGACGGAGTCGCTGCTGGAAGCAACGACGTTCCAGCGTTTTGCCGGCGGCTCGCCTGCGAACATCGCTGCCAACGTCGCTAAATTGGGCGGACAGGCGGCGGTCATCTCCAAGACAGGCATTGACGCCTTTGGGCAATTCCTCAAGGCAGAGCTGAGCCGCGCGGGCGTGCAGACTCAGTACATGGTCATGGATCATCGCGTGCGCACGAGCATCATCTTCGTTTCCCGCACCAGGGGCACGCCCGATTTCGAGCCGTTCCGCGACGCCGACTTCCGCCTGGAACCCCGCGAGATCAGCGAGGAGGCCATCGCGCGCGCCAAAGTCGTCCACGCCTCCATGTGGCCCCTGTCGCGCGAGCCTGCCCGCTCGGCGGTAGAGAAGGCTTTCATGCTGGCGCAGGAGCAGGGCAAACTGATCTCCCTCGACCCCAATTACAGCCCGCGCATCTGGCCCGACACCCGCGAGGCTCGAGAGGTGATCCGGCATATGATGGGCTACACGACCCTCACCAAGCCCTCGCTGGATGACGCCCGGCGGCTCTTCGGCGAGGGGCAGTCGCCGGAACACTACATCGCCCGGTTCCACGAGATGGGGCCGCGCGTGGTGGTATTCACCATGGGCGGGGCCGGGATGATCCTTTCCGTGGAAGGACAGCAGACTTTTATCCCCGCTCAGCCGGTCAAAGTCGTGGACGCGACCGGGGCCGGCGATTCCTTCTGGGCGGGATTCCTGATGGCGCTGCTCGACGGCCATCCGCTGGAGCGCTGCGTGCTGTTCGCGCGCGAGATCGTCGGGCGCAAGCTCGCCCGGATCGGCCCGCTGCCGGACAACCTGGATCGCGCGGAGATTTACAAGGCCATCGAGATGGGCAATGGATGAGGCGCTCCTCATCCATTACCCATTACCCATTACCCCTCACCCATTACCATGTTTATAAGGAGCCACCCATGACAACCGATTGGTACAAAGATGCGGTGATCTACGAAGTGCAGGTGCGCGCGTTTTGTGACAGCAACGGCGACGGCAAAGGCGATCTGGCGGGCCTGACCTCGAAGCTGGACTACCTGCAGGCCCTGGGAGTGGACACCATCTGGATGCTGCCGATTTTCCCCTCGCCGCTGCGGGATGACGGCTACGACGTGGCCGATTACACGCAAATCCATCCCCATTTCGGTGCCCTGGAGGATTTCAAGGCCCTGCTCGAAGCGGCGCACGCGCGAGGCCTGCGCGTGCTGGTGGAACTCGTGATCAATCACACGTCGGATCAACACCCCTGGTTCCAGGCGTCGCGCGATCCCCAACACCCGGAACATGCGAAATACCGCGATTGGTACGTCTGGAGCGACACCGACGACAAATATCGCGGCGTGCGGATCATCTTCCTCGACACGGAGCCTTCCAACTGGAGCTTCGACCCGGTCCGCGGGCAGTATTTCTGGCATCGGTTCTTCAGTCATCAACCGGATTTGAATTACGACAATCCCGAAGTGCAGCGCGCGATGCTCAAGACGGTCCAGTATTGGATTGACCTGGGCGTGGATGGCTTCCGCGTGGACGCGCCGCCCTATCTCTTCGAGCGGGAAGGCACGAGCTGTGAGAATCTGCCGGAGACCCATGCATATTGCAAGCGGCTGCGCGCTTTCGTGGACGCCTATGCCCCCGGCACCTTCCTGCTCTCCGAGGCCAACATGTGGCCCGAAGACGTGATCGAATACTTCGGCGATGGCGACGAGTTTCACATGAATTTTCATTTCCCGCTCATGCCGCGCATTTTCATGGCGCTGGCGAAGCAGGACCGCAGCGACATTGAGGCGATCATGGCGCGGACGCCGGAATTGCCGGAGGGCTGTCAGTGGGGAACCTTCCTCCGCTGCCATGATGAGCTCACGCTGGAGATGGTGACGCCGGAGGATCGGCAGTTCATGTGGGATTTCTACGCGCCCGAACCCCGGATGCGGCTGAACCTGGGCATTCGTCGCCGTCTGGCACCCCTGCTGAACAATGACCGCGCCGCCATCGAGGTCGCCAACTCCATCCTGCTCACCTTCGTCGGCTCGCCGGTGCTCTACTACGGCGACGAGATCGGCATGGGCGACAACATCTGGCTCCATGACCGCGATGGCGTCCGCACGCCGATGCAGTGGAACGCGGGCCCCAACGCGGGGTTCTCGGACGCGCCTGCCGGGGCGCTCTATCTGCCGGTAATTGACGATCCCGTCTACGGTTACCAGAAAGTCAATGTCGCCGCGCAGGAGGCCGATCCCCATTCGCTGCTGAACCGGATGCGGTACCTGCTCAAGGTGCGCCGGCAGTACCGCGCCTTTGGGCGGGGGACATTGCGGCTGCTCGACGTGCAGCCTAAATCCGTGCTGGCCTACACGCGGGTGGACGCGGACGAGACCTTTGTCGTGGTGAACAACCTCGCGCCGGACGCGGTGACGGTTACCCTGCCGCTGACGGAGTACGCGGGGCGCACGCCTGTGGACGTGCTCACCGATGAGACCCTGCCCGTCATTGTTGCGGAAGGCGTTTCCCTGACCTTGCCGCGTTACGGCTATCGCTGGTTGCGCCTGACCTGAGTCCCGCAACCCCATCACCCATCACCCATCACCCATTACCCATTACCCATCACCCATTACCCATTACCCATCACCCATTACCCATTACCTGAAATTGGAGACCCCATGACCCTCAAAGCCATTATTCTCGACCTCGACGGCGTGATCACCGACACCGCCGAGTATCACTATCTCGCCTGGAAGCGCCTCGCCGATGAGGAGGGCGTCCCCTTCGACCGGCAGGCCAACGAGGCGTTGCGCGGCGTCTCGCGGCGGGCCTCCCTGGAAATCCTCCTCGGCGAGCACCTCGCCCGCTACACCGAGGAGCAAATCCAGGAAATGATGGCACGCAAGAACGCTTACTACATCGCCATGCTGGATTCCATCACGCCGGCGGATTTTCTGCCCGGCGCGCGGGAACTGTTGCAGGCGATCAAGGCGCACGGGTTGAAGATCGCCATCGGTTCGGCGAGCCGCAACACCATGACCGTGCTCACGCGCCTGGGGATTCCCGACTTCTTCGACGGCATCTCCGATGGTTACTGCGTCGTGCGCGCCAAGCCCGCGCCGGATGTCTTCGTCTATGCGGCGGGATTGGTGGGCGTGCCGGTGACACAATGCGCCGTCATCGAGGACGCCGAATCCGGCGTCGAGGCGGCGTTGACCGCCGGCATGACGGCGGTGGGCGTCGGCCCGGTGGAGCGTGTCGGCAGGGCGCATTTCCGCTACGCGACCACGGCTGACATCAACCTGGAGGAGATTCTGGCGGGGTAGGGGGCGTCGGCGATCAAGGGGGATTTGCGGGAAATCCCCTCGTCAAATCGCGGCATCTCGGTTATAATGAGAGAGGCCCCTGGCAGGTCTATGATAAATGTTTCTTGAATAACCCAGGCAGATCTAACGACGCTGAGACATGACCAAGAAAAAATCTGAACTTCGTGACGCAATTCCTGCCGTAGATCTCAACGATCCCCGGCTCTTCATCAACCGCGAACTGAGCTGGCTGAAGTTCAACGAGCGGGTGCTGGAGGAGGCCCTCGACGAGCGCCATCCGCTCCTTGAGCGGGTCAAGTTCCTCGCCATCTACGCCAACAACCTCGACGAGTTCTTCATGATTCGCGTCTCCGGCCTGTTGCGCCAGCTGCGCAGCACGGCGGTCGAGGCGCCGCCTGACGGCATGTCGCCGGCCGACCAGCTCGCCGCCATCCGCCGCGAATTGCGCTCCCAGCTCACCCGTCACATGGAATGCTGGCGCTACGACGTGCTGCCCAAACTCAAACAGCACGACATCACGATCCTTTCCTACAGCGAGCTCAAGGGCAAGCAACGGAAGCTGCTGCGCCGCTACTTCGAGCGCTTCATCCTGCCGATCCTCACGCCGCTGGCAGTGGATCCGGGACACCCGTTCCCCCACATCTCCAACCTGAGCATCAACCTGGCGGTTGTGGTGCGCGATCCCTTCAAGGGCGAGCGCTACGCGCGCCTGAAGCTCCCCGACGAGGTGCTGCCCCGTCTCGTGGCGATTCCGGCTGAGGAAGAGGCCGAGGAGCATTACGAGCTGCTGGGCCTCACTACGACCGGCACTTCGACCCGGTTCGTCTGGCTGGAAGAAATCGTGGCGGCGAACCTGGACCTGCTGTTTCCGGAGATGGAAGTCGTGGCGGCGTATCCCTTCCGCGTGACGCGCGACGCCGACATCGAAGTGGAGGAAGATCAGGCCGGGGACTTGCTGGCGGCGATCACCCAGAGCGTGGCCCAGCGGCGCTTCGGCTCGGTCGTGCGTCTGGAGATTGGCGAGACCATGCCCGCCAGGATCCGCGATTGGCTGGCGGCGAATCTCGACGTGCAACCCTTCCAGGTGGATCTCATTGATGGGCCGTTGGGACTGAAGGACCTGATGAGCCTCACCCGCATCGAACGCCCGGAGCTGAAGGACGCGCCCTTCGCGCCCTGGGTCCCGCCGCAGCTCAGCCCTCCCAACAACATCTTCGAGGCGATCCGCAAGCAGGAATTCCTGCTCTATCATCCGTATGACAGCTTCAGCCCGGTGGTGGATTTTCTGCGGCAGGCGGCGGTGGATCCCGAGGTGCTGGCGATCAAGCAGACGCTGTATCGTACCGGCAACAACTCCCCGGTGGTGGACGCCTTGCTGACGGCGTGTCGTAACGGCAAGCAGGTGGCGGTCCTGGTCGAGATCAAAGCGCGCGGCGATGAGGAAAACAACATTGACTGGGCCGAAGAGCTCGAGGAGGCGGGCGTCCATGTCGTTTATGGCCTGGTGGGCTTCAAGACTCATGCGAAGGTCTGCCTCGTCGTCCGCCGGGAGGGGAATGCCATTCAACGCTATGTGCATCTGGCGACCGGCAACTACAACGCCGTGACGTCGCGCGTGTACGCCGATTTGGGCTTCTTCACCACCAACCCCGATTTCGGCGCGGATGCGACCGAATTCTTCAACGCGCTGACGGGGTATTCCCGTCAGACCACGTATCGCAAGCTGCTGGTTGCTCCCAGCCGGCTGCGTGAGGAGCTCATCGCGCGCATCGAGCGTGAAATCGCCCGGCACGCTGAGCATGGCGACGGCTACCTGGCCTTCAAAATGAACGCCCTGGTGGATCAAGCCTGCATCCAGGCGCTCTATCGCGCCTCACAGGCGGGGGTCAAGGTGGATTTGCAGGTGCGCGGCATCTGCTGCCTGCGGCCCAACGTCCCCGGCGTGAGCGAGAACATCACCGTGACCTCGGTGGTGGGCCGCTTCCTGGAACATGCGCGGATCTATTACTTCCGCAATGGCGGCGACGAAGAGCTGTTCCTCGGCAGCGCCGACCTCATGCCGCGCAATCTCGATCGGCGCGTGGAGACGCTGTTCCCCATCGAGGACCCCGTCCTCCGCGCGCGCTTGCGGGATCACGTGCTCTTCATTCACCTGCGCGATAACGTGCAGGCCCGCCAGCTGCAAGCGGATGGCTCTTACGTGCGGCTCGCGCCGGCAGAGGGCGAGCCGGAGATCAACTCCCAGCAGTGGATGCTGGAGCATCGTGGGCTGTTGAGCAGTCCCGATTGACCGGGAGGGGGAGGATCTGGCCGTGCGGATCGCGGTCATCGCCGACGTGCATGCAAATCTGCCCGCCCTGCGGGCCGTCATGGCGCACGCCGCGCGCCATCAGGTCCATGCCCTGTGGAATTTGGGAGACGTGGTCGGCTTCGGCGCTTTCCCTGAAGAGGCCGTGCGTACCCTGCGGGAAGCGGAAGCGCTCAGCATCCTGGGCAACTATGACCTCAAGGTGCTGGATTTCGAGCAGCAGACGAGCAATTGGGAGGGGGTGAAGGATCCCGACCGATTCCTGGCGTTCCGTTGGGCGTATGAGCAGCTCTCCCCTGAGAGTCGCGCCTATCTGCGCGCCCTTTCCCAACAAGCGCGCCTGCGCGTCAAGGGACAGCACCTCCTGTTGGTGCACGGCAGCCCGGCTTCCATCGAGGAAGGGCTGGACGCGGAGACACCCAAGGCCCGGTTGCGGGAGCTCGCCGCGCTGGTGAAGGACGATCTCGTCCTCTGTGCGCACTCGCACCGCCCCTTTGTGCGCCGGGCGAAGGGCGTGTGGTTCATCAATCCCGGCAGCGTAGGGCGTCCCGATGACGGCGACCCTCGAGCTTCCTACGCGATCCTCAAGCTCAAACGGGGCCTCTTCGAGGTGCGGCATTACCGCGTCGCCTATGACGTCGAGCGGGCCGCGCGCGCGATCCGCCAGCAGGGATTGCCGGAGATCTTCGCGCAGATGGTGTTGCAGGGTCGCAATCTGGATGAGGTGACGTTGCCGTAAAGAGCGCCTGGGGTCAGGCTCTTTGGCCCTTTTTGCCCCCCTGGGCTTTCTTGCCTTTTTTCCCCTTTTTCTTCTTCTTGACGCTGCCCAACGCCGTCGTGTTTTCCGTGAGGGCGGGCGGTTTTTCGGTCACGAGCGCATAGGTCAGCTCCCGGCTCAACAGGCGCGTCAATTCCTCCAGCACTTTCACCCGCGCGAAGCGGCGGTCGTCGCCTGGGACGACGGTCCACGGCGACAGGGCCGTGCTGGTGCGCAGCAACATGTCCTCGATCGCTTCGGCGCAGGCGTCCCAGGCGGCGTTTTCGGCCCAATCTTCCGCCGTGAGCCGCCATAACGCATCCGGCTGATCGCGTCGTCGCTCCAGCCGCCGCAGCTGTTCCTCCCGGCTCATGTGGATGAAGAATTTGGCGATCAGGATGCCAAAATCCAGCAGCTGCTCCTCGAATTCGTTGATCTCGCGGTAGGCGCGTTTCCACGCTTCTTCGGGGCAC
Source organism: Anaerolineae bacterium (assembly GCA_018055515.1). GTDB lineage: Bacteria > Chloroflexota > Anaerolineae > B4-G1 > SLSP01 > JAAZNO01. Next base: position 21,711 of record JAGPHL010000005.1, on the reverse strand, counting down.
AGCCCCTCAACCCGCTCGCCGAGCACGCGCCCGTACCAGCTGCGGTCGAAAACGAGCACTTGCTTCTCGTCGGCGGGGCGCAGCAGCTGCCAGAAGCGCCAGAGATAGTGCCGTCGGCGTTCTTCCCCCGTCGCGGGCAGAATCCGAAACACCTCGTAGCCGCGCGGGTCGAGCTCCGCGGTGAGGCGTTGAATGATGCCGCCCTTGTCGGACGCTTCCCAGCCTTCGATCACGATGATGAGGCTGCGCCGCTGATCGTACAGCTCGCGGGTGAGCGCGCGCAGCTGGCGCTGCAGGCGCGGCAGCGCCTCGGCGTAGATTTCGGGGGCGAGCTTCTGCGTGAGATCTACTTCAGGGAGCATCGTCCACCTCCGGCTCTGCGGTCTCCGGCTCTGCGGTTTCCTTCTCCGCCGTTGGCGGCGGAACAGGGGCAGAAGTGTTGGCGGATTTGTCGGGACGTGCGGGCCTCGCCGGCAGGGGCAGGCCGCGGCTTTGCAGCGCCGCCTCCAGCCGCGTGATGAGGGTCGTCAGGATACGGGCGCGCGTCCAACGCCGGTCGGTCGCCTCGACCAGCGTCCACGGCCCCCATTCCGTGTCGGTGCGCTCGAGCATTTCCTCGATGGCAGTGACGTAGTCGTCGTAGTGTGCGTGATGTTCCCAATCCTCAGGCTGGACGTGCCAGCTGGTGCGGGGATTGGCTTCGAGGCGGCGAAAGCGTCGCGCCTGTTCCGCCTTGCTGATGTGCAGGAAGAATTTCACGATGACGGCGCCGTCGTCCGCCAGCACCCGCTCGAAGTTGACGATGTCCCGATAGGCGCGGCGCCAGTGCTCCTCGGGGGTGAAGCCCTCCACGCGCTCCACGAGCACCCGTCCATACCAGCTGCGGTCGAAGATGGCGATCTCGCCGTAGGCGGGAATCCGCTGCCAGAAGCGCCAGAGCCAGGGGACTTGTTGCTCATGGGGCCGGGCCGCCTGGATGGCGTAGAGGGTGAATCCTCGCGGGTCGAGATGGCGCGTCAGCAATTGCACGGAGGAACCCTTGCCCGCCGCGTCCCATCCCTCGAAGACGATGAGGGTCGGAACGTCGGCGCGCCAGCAGGCCTTCTGCAGGTCGCTGAGGCGCCGTTGCAGGACGGGAGCCAGTGCCTGATATTCAGCTTTCTCCAGCTTCAGGTCCAGATCCACCTTTTCCAGCATTGACGCCTCCCCTGACGGGCATATAGCGTTGGAGAAGAGCGCGGCGCGGTTGCCAGCTCGCGCTCCCTCCGGCTGATTCCAGGCCGCGCGTTACAGATCGGCGACTGCCGCGATCAGCGCCTGCGTGACGGCCTCGATGGGACGGTCGCCATCAATGTCTACCAGCAGCCCGCGCTCGCGGTAGTAATCCACCAGCGGGCTGGTCTGATTCCAGTAGACTTGCAGGCGATTGCGGGCCGTCGCTTCGGTGTCGTCGTCGCGCTGATAGAGCTCGCCGCCGTCAATGTCGCAGATGCCTTCCACCTTGGGCTTTTTGAAGAGCAGGTGATAGGGTTCGCCGCAGGTGCGACAGAGCCGCCGCCCGGTGATGCGCGCAATCAGCGTCTCGTCGGGGACGATGATGTTGAGCACGCGGTTGATGCCCAGCCCCTTCTCGGCCAGCGCGGCCTCGAGGGCTTCGGCCTGCGCGATGGTGCGCGGGAAGCCGTCGAGCAGGGCGCCCTTCGCGCAGTCGGGCTGCGCCAGCCGATCCAGCACCATGGCGATGGTGATGTCATCTGGCACGAGCTCCCCGCGATCCATGTAGGTCTTGGCTTTGAGGCCCAGCTCGGTCTGATGGCGCAGGTTATAGCGGAAGAGATCGCCGCTGGCGACGTGCGGCAGGGCGAGCATGTCGCGGACGAGCGTGGCCTGGGTGCCCTTGCCGGAAGCCGGCGGGCCGAGCAGAATGATGTACTTCGGTTTTGCGGTCATAGCGACTCCTTCAAAAATAGAGATCAGCGGTCAGCAGTCAGCGAATCAGCGAAAAAGCGAGAAAGCGAGAAAGCGAAAAAGCGAAAAAGCGAATCACTCACGTTCACACGTTCGCACGTGGACACGTTCGCACCTTCACGCGTTTCTATGTCTCCATTATAGCATGGAATATAGCATGGAATATAGCATGAAGAAAGCGCTGAAAACTTTTTGTCGGCGGTTTCGTTGCTGTTTCTTCAAACTCGACTATAATGAAAATAAGCCTCGGTCTTGCTTGAGGCCACGATCTCGATGTGCTGCCGTTACCAGAGCATGACGGCATTTCACCGGTCTCCCTGGAGTCTCCCTGGAGAAGGAAGTCGAGGTGCATATCATGAACGACAAGAAGCTCAAAGTGTTATTCCTTGCAGCGGAAGCGACGCCGTTTGTCAAAGTGGGCGGCCTGGCGGATGTGGCGGGTTCCTTACCCAAGGCGTTGCAGGGGCTGGATGTGGATGTGCGGCTGATGTTGCCCCGGTACGGCAACGCGGTCGGCAAGGAGTATGCCCTGCAGCGCGTCGGCAATTCCATCGCCGTGCCGCTTGGGCCGGGAATGGAGCAGGTGCATCTGCTGGAGACGGCGGTTGATGCCTTGCCCGTGTACATGATCTGGGACGAGAAATACCTGTCTACCCGCGAAAAAGTCTACGGTTTTAACGACGATCCCCGGCGGTTCACGTTCTTCTCGCGCGCTGTGATTGCCACGATGCAGATGATGGAGCAGACGATGGGGTGGAAGCCCGATGTGATTCATGCTCACGACTGGCACACCGCGCCGGTCGTCGCCTGGCTCGATGTCTACGGCAAGCGCGACCCCTTCTACCGCGACATGGCGACGCTCTTCACCATTCACAACCTGGCGTATCAGGGGCTGTGCGGTCGGCTGATTCTGACCTTCGCGCAAATGCAGGAACTGGAACATTTGCCGGTCGAACCGCCGGGACAGGTGAACTGGATGGCGCAGGGCATCGCGCACGCGGACGTCTTGAGCGCGGCCAGCCCGACGTACAGTCGCGAAATCCTCACGCCGGAGCACGGCATGGGCCTGGAGACGCTGTTGCGCGAGCGGCAGGATCGGCTTTTCGGCATTTTGAGCGGCATTGACACCACGATCTGGAATCCCGAAACGGATCCGGCGTTGACGCAATCCTTTAACGCCGCCACGTTGCGGATGCGTGCGGTGAACAAAGCCGCTTTGCAGCGTGAGGTGGGGTTGCCCGTGCACGCGGATGCGCCCCTCTTGGGCGTGGTGTCGCGGCTCGACCCTCTCAAAGGGCTGGACATCATGCTGCCTGCGCTAGAAGCGTTGCTTTCCAGCCAGGAGGTGCAATTCGTGTTGCTCGGCACCGGCGACGCGGAGTACGAGGAGCGTTTCCGCGCGTTGCAGCAGCGTTTCCATGATCGCGTGCGTGTTTCTATCAAATTTGATGAGCGGTTGGCGCGGCGCATTTACGGGGGCGTGGACCTGTTCCTCATGCCGAGTCGTCACGAGCCGGGAGGGTTGGGACACATGATCGCGCTGCGTTACGGCGCGATCCCCGTTGTGCGAGCGACCGGCGTCCTCGCGGATACGGTGGTAGATGCGACGGCGCAGCCCAAGCGCGGTGCCGGCTTCGTCTTCCGGCCTTACACCGTCGAGGCGTTCGAGGAGGCCCTGCAACGCGCGTTGACGGCCTACCGCAATCCGGTCCAATGGCAGGCGCTGCAGCGTCGGGCGATGGAGCACGATTTCTCATGGACGGCGTCCGCGCGGGCCTACGTGGATCTTTACCGCCGCGCGCAGGCGCAACACTGAGTCACGCCACGCTCTTCGATCCAGGACTACAGACCAGGCTTTTCGATCTTCAACTTCGATTTGGGACGGCCAATCATGGGTGATGTCAAACCGTTTTTCTGTGTTCACGGACATTTTTATCAACCCCCTCGTGAAGACCCCTTTACCGGCGTGTACCGTGAGGAGCGCGAGGCCGCTCCTTATCCCAATTGGAACGCGCGCGTCACGGCGGAAAGCTATCAACCCATTGCCGAGACGGGGAATTTTGGCCGCATCAGTTTTAACCTCGGCGGGACCCTGGCGCGCTGGATGGAGCGACATGCGCAGCCGGTATATGAACGCATCGTCCATGACGTGCGGGCCTATTATCAGCAATACGGCGTCGTCAACGGCCTGGCCCAATCAGTGCATCACACCATCCTGCCGCTGGCCCGTGGGCGCGATAAGCGCTGTCAAATCCGCTGGGGGATTGCCAGCTTCGTCGCACGTTTTGGGTATCAGCCCCAGGGTCTGTGGTTGCCCGAAATGGCGGTGGACTACGACACTTTGAACGCCGTCGTGGAATCCGGGCTGCAATTTGTGATCCTTTCTGAGGAACAGGTGCGCGGTGACCTTTCGGCGGGCAGCGGCCCGTACAAAGTGCGCCTGGGGCGCGACCGCTACATCACCGTTTTTGTGCGTGACCGCGGCCTTTCCAACGCCTTTGCTTTCAACATGCCTTCCGTGAGGCAGGCGCGCGCGTGGGTCAATTCCACCTTGCACTGGCGGAAGCCCGGCACGCTCACCCTGCTGGCGACGGATGGCGAGACCTTCGGTCATCATCACCGGCATGGCGTGGAGGTGTTGACGGAGTTGATGACGCCTTCACCGCAGGACGCCTATGAGGTCACCACGTTGGGGCTGTACCTGCGCGACCATCCCCCCATGACTGAGGTCGAGATCGTGGAGAATTCCTCCTGGAGTTGTCCGCATAATTTGGGGCGTTGGGCGACCGGTTGTTCCTGCACTGCCGGGGTCGGTTACTGGAAAGGCGCCCTGCGACGCGCTTTCGATAACCTGGCCCACGACATTGACGAGATCTTTGCGACGCTCCTGCGTTCTCGGGATTTGGCGCCGTGGGCGGTGCGCGATGCCTACATCCAGGTGGTGCTGGGGAAGATAACCGAACAGCAGTTTCTTGCGGACTATCATCTGGGACATCTGGCCACAGTGACTCAGCAACAACTGCTCTCATTGCTGGCGGCGCAATTGCACCGCCAGCGGATGTACACGAGCTGCGCGTTCTTCTTCGAGGATCTGGAGCGGCTTGAACCGCGCTACGCCATCAGCAACGCCGTGCAGGCGCTGGCGCTCGTGCGCTACGCCACCGGCGACGATTTGACGCCCTCTTTTCGGCGTGATTTGAGCATCGCGGTCAGTCCGCTGACGGGACGCACGGGCGCGCAGATTCTCCTGGAGATTCTGGAGTCGGCGCAGATGGGCGAGAGTCCCTTTGGCGGCTCGATGCGTGAGTTGCGTCCGTTGCTGATTGATTGATGCAATGGTGTATCGAAAGTGAGGGCGTGTTGTGGGCACGCCCTCACTTTTGGGGATTTGCATTTCGCGTAGTCAAAACCCCTGCACAGCCCCAACCTCAAGAAATTCTATATTTCAAAGAAGAAAGAAAAGGCTATGCGAAATTGCCTGCGTGCCGCTGATTTCTTTCTGCCCCGGCACCGATTGCCGCCATTCGTGGCCTGAAGACCCTCCGGTGGCTTGTCTTTCCTCTTCTTCGCGTTACAATCGCTCCCATGCAATCAGAACAGCAACCTAAACGGCAATCCCGACGTCCCATCACACACAGCGTCTTTCTTCTGCTGCTGGCCTTGATCCTTTGCGCTGCAGGGTGGGTACGCATCTACAAACTCGATTGGGATGAAGGCACCCATTTACATCCCGACGAGCGCTACCTGACCATGGTCACGGCAGCGCTGGACTTTCCCCCCTCGTTATCGCAGTACTGGGATACTTCCACCTCCCCGCTGAATCCCGAAAACCGGGGCTTTAGCGGCTACGTTTACGGCACTTTGCCGTTATTTGCCGCGCGTGCGGCCGGCTCCTGGCTGGACCGCGCCTGCGGCGAGACCCCGGCGGTGCTCCCCGCGCTGGTCCGCGGCCTGCTCTTTGATGCTCAACAGCCCTGCTATCCCGGCCAGTACACCGGCTATAGCGGCGTTCACCTGGTGGGGCGCTACCTCTCGACGCTCGCGGACCTTCTGACGCTGGTGGCGCTGGTCCTGCTGGCGCGGCGCTTATTCGGCGAGGGCACGGCGCTGCTGGCAGGCGCGCTCTACGCCTTCGCCGTGTTGCCCATCCAGCACGCCCATTTCTTCGTGGTGGATAGCTTCGCAGCAGTTTTTGTCACCTGGACTCTCTTCTTCGCCGTGATGGCCATGGCTCCGCGCCGACGCTGGGCTTTGCTCCTCGCCGGCATCACGACCGGGCTGGCAATAGCGTGCAAGATCAGCACCTGGCCCGTCGCAGGGATGGTGGGCCTCGCCGGTCTGCTGCGCTGGGAGCAGACCGACTCCGGCGCGCGCTTGCGGCTCCAACCCGACACGATGACCATGCTGGCCTTTGTCGTGGGATCAGGCCTGCTCGCCGCGCTGGCATTTCGCATCGCCCAACCCTACGCCTTCAGTGGCCCGGGCTTCTGGAACGTGCGCCTGTCACCTGCATGGCTCAACACGATGAAGTACATTCAGCAGCTGGTGAGCGGTGAAATTGACTCGCCGCCGGGGCATCAATGGACGGCGCGCACGCCGATCGTCTTCCCCTGGGTCAACATGGTTTTCTGGGGGCTGGGCCTGCCCCTGGGACTGGCCGCTTGGGGTGGGTGGGGATTCATGCTGCGGGCCTTCTGGCGCGAGAAACGGCTGGACGTGGCCTTACCGTGGCTCTGGGGCACGCTCTTTTTCCTCTACCAGGCAGTGCAGTGGGTCAAATCCATGCGCTACCTGCTGCCGGTCTATCCGGTGTTCACGCTTTTCGCCGCGTGGGGACTGATTCACCTCGCAACCTGGGCGCGTCAGACCTGGCCAAAGGCGGCGCATGGCTGGCAGCGCGCTTTGCTGGCGCTCTGCCGCGCGGCGCCATGGGGCGTGCTGATCGGCACCCTCGTCTGGGCAGCGGCGTTCATGCAAATTTACGTTCGGCCTTTCACGCGCGTGGAAGCTTCCCGCTGGATGTTCGAAAATATCCCCACTGCCGTGACCGTTCGCACACAGGAGGGCCTTCAGATCCAGGTGCCGGTGCAGCCAAACGCCATCCTCTATCAGGAAGGGCACCCCCTGCAGCTGCCCTTCACCATGGACGTTGCCGGGACCGTCAATACCCTCACGCTCAACAAAGTCCAGTTGAGCGATCCTCAGCGCGATGTGCGGCTTGAAGTGACGCTGGCGACCGACCCCGACTTCCTCGCCGTGCACGCGCAGCAGGAAGTCACGCTTGAGGCGAATGGCAGCTCCCCCGCGAAGCTCACGGTGGCCCTGCCGCCGCTGCAGCTTCAGGCCGGCGCGCGCGCCTATGTGCGCCTCCGCCTCACAGGAGGGGCGCCGATCACCTTGGGGACATCGGTGCTGGGCAATGAGCATTGGGACGACGCCATGCCGGTGCGCATTGATGGCAAGGATCCGTTCTACGACTGGTACAAAGGGCTGTCCTCTAGCAGCGACTCGACGATGCAGCTCTACAACAACGACGACGCCGCCAAGTGGGAACTGCTGCACACCTGGCTCGCAGAGGTAGATTACATCGTCCTTTCCAGCAATCGCCTTTACGGCTCGATCGCGCGACTGCCGCAGCGCTATCCGCTCACGGTGGCGTATTATCAGGCGCTCTTCGATGGCAGTCTGGGCTTCGAGCCGGTAGCGGAGTTTGTCTCGTTTCCCGCATTGGGCGCGTGTCAGTTCGAGGATCAGGAAGCGCCGTTCGGGGTCCCGGCCGCGCGCTACACGACTGCGCGATCCTGCTCGATTCCCTATCCCGTGGCGGAGGAGGCGTTCAGCGTCTATGACCATCCGCGCGTGCTGATTTTCGCCAAGACCAGCGCTTACTCGCGCGAACGCGCCGAAGCGCTGCTGCCGCTCTCGTTGACCGAAAAAGCGATCTGGATGACGCCCAAGCAGGCGACGAAGGGCGTCTCCCTGCTGATGGATGAGGAAACGCGCGCGGTCCAGGAGAGCGGCGGCACATGGTCGGAGATGTTCGACCGGACGGCGGTGCAGAACCGCTATCCCGCACTGGCAGTATTTTTCTGGTGGCTGATGCTCGCCCTGCTGGCCTGGCTGGCATTCCCCTGGATGATCGTCCTCTTCCCCGCGTTGCGCGATCGCGGGTATGGCCTGGCGCGGATGTTGGGCATCCTGCTATGGGCTTATCCGGCGTGGCTATTGGCCTCCTTGCGCGTGGTGCGACACACGCAGCTGCTGCTGTGGGTTCTGGCGCTGCTGTGGGCTTTGGCCACCGCATGGTTCACCCGCAGACATTGGGCTTCCATTCATGATTTCCTGCAACAGCGCTGGCGCGATCTCGTGCGCATCGAGGTGGTCTTCGCGGTCCTGTATTTGGGCTGGGTACTGGTCCGCTATGGCAATCCGGATTTCTACCATCTCGTGACGGGCGGCGAAAAACCCATGGACCTGGCCTACCTGAACGCCGTCATCAAATCGAGCTGGTTCCCGCCCTATGATCCCTGGTTTGCGGGCGCGGAAATGAACTATTACTACTTCGGCTTTGTGCTCATCGGCTCGGTGATCAAAGCCACGGGGATTCTGCCGACGGTGGCCTACAACCTGGCGATTCCGACGCTGTTCGCCATGACGGGCGTCGGCGCTTACACGCTCGCGGCCAACCTCGCGTCGGGAGGGGAGGGGGCCTCGCCAGAAGGGGCGCGACGGGGCCGGCGCGCGGGACTGTGGGCAGTGGCCCTGACGGTGCTCCTCGGCAACCTGGGGGAAATCCAGTTGCTGCTGAAAGGCCTGGCTGAAGTGGGGAACGTGCAATTCACCAGCCTCATTCCGGGATACCAGCTGCTGGTCTCCGCGGCGGCGGGATTCTGGAAGGTCGTGGTAGAGGGTCAGACGCTTCCCTTCCGCCAGGAGTGGTGGTACTGGAACGCGACCCGCATCATGCCGGCGGGACCGGGCGAAGGCGCGGGGCCGATCACCGAATTCCCGCTCTTCACCTTCCTCTACGGCGATCTGCACGCGCACGCGATCTCGCTGCCTCTGACGCAAGTCGCGTTGGGCATCGCCTTGCAGTGGGGGCTGAGCCGCGCGCCGAAATGGCCCGCGCGCACCCTCCCGCTGCATTTAGCCGCGTGGCGCTTCTTCCGGCAGTCGTTGCCGCTCATCGTCCTCGCCGGACTCACGGCCGGCGCGCTGCAGGCGACCAATACCTGGGACTATCCGACCTATTTGCTGTTGATGGCCGCGGGGTCGTTGCTGCCGCTGCTGGCGCCGGGAGCGGCGTCGGACGCCTCGGAGAGAGCTGAAACTCGATTCCCGTTCTATCAGCTCGCCATTCCCGTGGCGATAGGAGCTTTCTCGGCGTTGCTCTTCCGGCCTTTCAGCGCCAATTACGTGGCCGCGTATGGCGCCGTGGAAATCTGGCGGGGACGCCGCAGCCTGCCGGGCGAATACTTCCTCATCCATGGGCAATTCATAGTGCCCTTGCTGGTGCTTGCCCTCGCGCAGGGACGGGTGATGATACAGCGGCTGCGCCAACGTCTGGGAGAATCGCTGCACACCGAATTCCTGGTGGTGGCTGCCGGGGCGTTGCTGCTCACGTTGACCTTGCTGTTTGTGGGCGTGAAAATCGCCTGGATCGTCGTCCCGCTCGGCGTGATAGCCGCGTTGCTGGTCCTGGCACCTGAGCAGCGACCTCAGTGGCGCACCTTCTGGTTCTGGGTAGGAACCGCTCTAACAATCACCCTGGTAGTGGAGATGTTCGTGCTCAAGGGCGACCTGGGGCGCATGAACACGGTCTTCAAGCCCTACATGCAGGTGTGGATGCTGTTCGCTATCACCGCGGCGGTGGCTCAGGAGCGCGTGTGGACATTTCTATGGAGCGGCAAGGACGCCGCCGACACGCGGTTTGCCCTGTGGGTCAGCGGCAAACGGCTGTGGTTAGGGGATGTCGTCCTCAGCGCGCTGTTGTTGCTGCTGCTGTTGAGTGCGCTCTATCCCGCCTTTGCCATTCCGGCGAAGCTCCAGGATCGTTGGGTGAAGGATGCGCCGCACACACTCGATGGCGCAGCGTCTCTGGCGTTCGTCCAGCATTATGAGAACGGCGCTTCTATCCCCCTTGCTCCCGATTACGCGCTCATCCGTTGGATGCAAGACAACATTCCGGGCTCGCCGACCCTCATGGAGATGAACGCTGCGGTGGAATACATTACCTGGGGCAATCGGGTCAGCATCTACACCGGGCTGCCCTCGGTCGTGGGATGGCGCTGGCATCAAGTGCAGCAGCTCATGGAACTGCCGGCGGGGACGGTCGAATTGCGGCAGGCGGACGTGCGAGCTTTTTACGACACCCCGGATCCCCAGACCGCGTGGACGATTCTACAGCGGTATCAAGTCGCTTATGTGGTGTTGACGCCCTACGAGCGGCTGCTCATGGCTCCAGAGGGCCTGGCGAAGTTCGACACGCTGGTCGCGTGGGGATGGCTTGAGGTCATCTACGATCACGACGGCGCGCGCTTGTACAGAGTGGTGATGTAGGATCGCGTCAGTCCTGCCGCTAATTGCCTGATGGTTGCTCTGTTATTTGCACCACGCCCTGGAGTTGCCAGCCGCTCTCGTGCCCTCTGGCCTCGATGATGACAGAGGACCCCAGCGGGAGTGTGTCGAGCAGCACAATCTCCTGGGCGTAATCCCCGTTTTCCGTCGCCTGGGCCCCGTAGAGATACGAGGCTTCGGCAATCCGCACCACGACCATGATGGGTTCTTCGGGCTGAAAGCCGTCGCCGTGAATCGAGATGGTCTCGCCGGGCCTGGCGACCGCGGGGGCGATGAGCAACGCCGACATCGCCGACATGGGAGGCGCCGCCTCCCCGGCAGGCGGCGGAGTGACTTCGGCGCTCATGGGGACGGCGGCCACGGTTGTGGGGGGCGTCTGATCAGGCGCACAGCCGCTGAGCGCTAAGCCTATCAGGCTGATGATCCATGCGATCCGGCGTCGCAAGGGCCGGAGATTGAACGTTGTGCCCTGTTTGCTCATTGCAGTTGCCTCGTCATCATCGTGTACAAGGTGAGATTTCCTTCGCGTCCATCGGCGGTATAGCTGTCCACAATCTTCAGACCGGCGTCCGACGCCAAAAGTTCCGTTTCCGCCGCGCCGAGGTGATGCACGTAGCGCAGCCCCCATCCCTCCCGCCGCCAGTCGAGCAGGCAGTCGCCCGGCTCGACGTCCGCCTCACTCAGGCCGAGGCTTTCCCAGGGCTGCAAACGGGCGCGAAAGCGCTCGACGTTCAAGAATTGCCAGTTCGCCATGAGGATCCGTCCGGTCGGGGTCAGCAGCGCGGCCGCTTGTCGGAGCACGCGCAGGCGGTGATTATATCCCGGAATGTGATGCAGCACCGCTCGCGCGAGGATGACGTCGTAGGGCGGGTCGAGCTGCGCCGGCCAGTCCTCGGCCATGAGATCAGCGACGATGAAGCGCGCCGACGCCGGCGAAGACTCCGCTGCCGCGCGGGCTATCAGCGGCGCCGAAAAATCGAGCCCGACATAATCGCACCCAGGCGGAAGCCGTCGCACAAAGCGTCCCTGGGCGCACCCGAGCTCCAGTACCCGGCTGCCCGGAGCAATTCCCGCCAGCGCCCGTTCCATGCCCGGTTCGTTGCCGCCGCGGGAGTCGGCAAAACTCTCTGCAAAGCGGTCGTAGAAATTATGATTCAAATCGTTGAGCTGTTTTATGACTTTATATTGCATGTAAGTATTATATGCGAGAAGCGCGCAATTGAAAAGGGCGCCTTCCAGAAGAATGCCGCGTTTGAGTTATAATAAGCCCCATGGTAAAAGGTGGCGTCCCCCAAAAACTGGATCTGGCGTCTCCCGAAGAGCGGGAGCGCGTGCTTCACATCTTCCATGCGCTTGCGGCCTTGCCGCAAGACGTGGAGGACTGCTCCGACATTCTACGGCGGTATTCCAGCCCCACGGGGACTTATGCCAAGTCCCAATTGCTGGAGGCGTATCGGCAGCTGGTGGCCGAGGGGACGTTGCAGCCCCGCGCCGATTTAGAGCGCCGACTGCGCGGCCGCCCGGTGCGGACGATCTCTGGGGTAGCGCCAGTCGCTGTGCTCACTGAGCCCTTTCCCTGCCCTGGAAAGTGCATCTTCTGCCCGGCGCAGCAGGAAGCGCCGAAGAGCTACCTTGATGGCGAGCCTGGCGTGCTGCGCGCCCTCCAATACGGCTACGATCCCTATGCTCAGACCGCCGGGCGGATTCAGGCGCTCACCGCCATCGGGCATCCCGTGGACAAGGTGGAATTGTTGATTCTCGGCGGGACCTGGTCGTGTTATCCCCAGGAATATCAGGAATGGTTCCTCCGCCGCTGTTTCGACGCGCTGAACACGACGGAATCCGCGACGTTGCAAGAGGCGTTATCGCGCAACGAGGAGGCGCCGCACCGCAATGTGGGACTGGTCATCGAGACCCGGCCGGATTTCATCACGCCGGCGGCGCTGTTGACGTTGCGCCAAAGCGGCGTGACCAAGGTGCAGCTCGGCGCGCAGAGCCTCGACGATCGCGTGCTGGCGCTCAATCAGCGGGGACACACCCTCGCGCAGACGCGGCGCGCGGTCAGCCTGCTGCGCCTGGCGGGTTTCAAAATCGTGCTGCACTGGATGCCCAACCTCTATGGCGCGACCGTCGAATCCGACCTCGCCGATTTCACGCGCCTGTGGGATGACCCGGCGCTACGCCCCGATGAGCTCAAAATCTACCCGACGGCGCTCATCGAGGGGACGGCGCTCTACGAGCTGTGGAAAGCGGGCGAGTACGCTCCCTACCCGGAAGCGGAGCTGGTCGAGCTGCTGGTGCAGTGCAAGGCGCTGACGCCGCCTTACTGTCGCATCAACCGCCTGATGCGCGACATTCCGGCCTCGTACATCGTGGCGGGGACGCGCAAGAGCAATTTGCGGCAAGTGGTCCAACAGGCGATGGAAGCGCGCGGTCTGCGCTGCGAGTGCATCCGCTGTCGTGAGGTGCGGGCTGGCGGGGAAAAGAGTCACGGCGCCGAAGTCCCCGGCAGCTGGGAGGAAGAATCGGCCGCCGCCCTGCGGATCGAGGACGTGACGTACGCCACGGACGCCACCGAGGAACATTTCCTGCAGGCGCTGACCCCCGAAGAGCGCCTGGCGGGATTCCTGCGGCTCTCGTTGCCCCGCGCTTCGCGTGCGGAGATTCCCATCCCGGAGATCCGCGACGCGGCCATGATCCGCGAGGTGCACGTGTACGGACCGGCGCAGGAATTGGGGCACCGGGGGCCGGGGGAGCAACATCGCGGGCTGGGAACGCGGCTCCTGGAGCTGGCTGCGGACCTGGCGCGTCAGGCCGGGTTCCGCGAGCTGGCGGTCATTGCGGCGGTAGGAACGCGGCCCTATTACCGCGAACGGGGCTTCGTCGCGGGCGACCTGTATCCCATCCGACGGCTGTAAAAATCGCAACTGTGGGGACAGGGAAAATCCCGTTTATTACCGGATTATTTTTCCACGGGCCACTGAGAAGCTGCTTCTACCGCGCGTCGAACTGCGCTTCCTTCTTGATGTCCAGCTCAGTCAACTCCCCCGTGACCGTGAAGACCACCCGCTCACAAAGATTGGTCACGCGATCGGCAGCGCGCTCCAGGTTATGCGCGGCCCAGAGCAGATAATTCGCCTGCTCGATGTTGTGGGGATCCTCCATGATGTAGGTGAGCAACTCGCGGTAGACCTGTTCATACAGCGCGTCTACGATGTCGTCCTCTTGCGGGATGGCGCGGGCGAGCTCCACATCGCGGCGGATGAAGGCGTCCAGTGCCCGGTGCAACATCGAACGCGCCTGCTCCGCCATCATGGGGACGTCAATCAACGGCTTGAGCAGGGGTTGATCCCCGATCAGCAGGTTGATTTTGCCAATGCCCTTGGCGTAGTCCCCGATGCGCTCCAGTTCCCCGGCGATCTCCAAAATGGCGGCGAGAATCCGCAAATCGCTCGCCATGGGTTGCCGGGTGGCGATCAACACCAGCACCTGCTCCTCGATGGCATAACGTTTGCGGTTGATGACACGATCCTGCGCCATGATGCGATGCGAACCCTCGAAATCGCGTTGTTTGAGATATGCCACCGATTCAATGAGGGCGTTCTCCACCATGCTTCCCAGGGCAAGCATCTCATCCTGCAGCGACTGCAGTTCTCTGTCGAAAGTCCTTCTTGTTTCCATACCTGACCTCAATAGTGCCTGACCTCAATTCAGGTGAAACTGTGGGGTATCTGTTTCCCATTGTACCAGAAAATCCAGCACTTGCTGCTGCAGGGCCTCTCGCACCTGACGAAAAATTTGCAGTTTGGCGCTGTTGCCGCCCTCTGCTGCGGCCGGATCCGGAAAGCCGAGGTGCACGACTTGCCCATTTCCCAGCCACGCCGGGCAATGTTTGGCAGCGTGATCACAGAGCGTGATGATCACGTCAAAATGCCGGTCGCGGAATCTGTCAAGGGGCTTAGGAACCTGGCCGGCGATGTCCACACCCAGCTCTGCCATGACGGCCACCGCCAGAGGATGGACACGTTCTGCCGGTGCGACGCCGGCGGAGAAGGCCTCCCACGTCTCGCCCAAAAAGTGATTGACCAAGCCCTCAGCCATCTGGCTGCGGGCCGAATTTCCCGTACACAGAAACAACACGCTTCGCTTGTCCATAAGTGTGCTCCGAATTCACATTATCCAAACCGGCCTGTGATGTAATCTTCCGTCCGCTTGTCTTTGGGATTGGTGAAGATCTCGCGGGTAGGTCCCTGTTCCACCAGGTATCCCGACCGCTGATCATCCACCATAAAGAAGGCGGTGTAATCCGAGACGCGCGCGGCCTGCTGCATGTTGTGCGTGACGACGATGATGGTGTACTCCTGCGCCAGCGCCCGCATCAGTTCCTCGATGCGCAGGGTGGCGATGGGATCGAGCGCCGAGGCCGGCTCGTCCATCAGCACGATCTCCGGCTCGATGGCGATGGCGCGGGCGATGCACAGGCGTTGCTGTTGCCCGCCGGAAAGCGCCAGCGCGCTTTGCTGCAGCTTGTCCTTCACCTCGTCCCACAGGGCTGCATGGCGCAACGTCCGTTCGACCAGCTCGTCCATGTTGCCCCGATAGCCGTTGATGCGCGCGCCCCAGGCCACGTTCTCGTAGATGCTTTTGGGGAAGGGGTTAGGCTTCTGGAAAACCATACCGACGCGCCGACGCACTTCGACGGCGTCTACCTCCGGGGCGTAGATATTTTGTCCGCCCAGCAAAACTTCGCCCTCGACCCGCGCGGTGGGGATCAAGTCATTCATGCGATTGAAAGCGCGCAACACCGTGCTCTTGCCGCATCCCGAAGGGCCGATGAAGGCGGTGATTTTCTGGCGCTGAACGCGCAGCTGGATGTCGTGCACGGCGCGGAAGTCGCCGTAGGAGACGGAAAGAGCGCGCGTCTCGATGGCGCAATCGTCCATTTCCATTTCCGCCGTTGATGTCAAAGCCGCGACGGGAGCTGGCACTTGTGGGTGCGTGCGAACTGGACTTAATAAACTCAACATGTATCCTCCTGAAACATAGTGAGCCGTGAGTCGTCAATACACTTCTCTTTTCTTTCTTCTCACTTCTCACTTCTTACTTCTTACTTTCTACTATATCGGTTACGCAGCAAGATGGCAATGGCATTCAGGCTCAGCAGCAGCGCCAACAGCATCAGGCTGGCCGCTGCGGCCAAATTGCGGTATTGATCTTGCGGGCGCGTGGTCCATTGATAGATCTGAATGGGCAGTGTGGTGAATTTGGAAAACGGTCCGCTGGGGTCCAGCGCCACGAAGGCCGACGCGCCGACCACTACCAGCGGCGCCGTCTCGCCGATCGCCCGCGAAATCGCCAGGATCGTGCCGGTGAGAATCCCCGGCAGCGCGTTGGGCAAGACGTGATGCCAGATCGTCTGCCAGCGGGTCGCGCCCAGGCCGTAGCTGGCCTCGCGCAACGAAGCCGGCACCGCTTTGATGGCCTCCTGCGCGTTGATGATGATCAGCGGCAGGATGAGTAACGCCAGCGTGAGGCCCGCCGAGAGCACCGTGCGTCCATTCGCGGTCGTGGGATCCGCCACGCCGAAGAGGGTTCCGCTCGTGAACGGCTCCAATCCCCGCACGAAAATGGCCAGTCCCAACATGCCGTAGATGATCGAGGGCACGCCCGCCAGGTTGTTGATGTTGGTCTGAATGACGCGGTTGAGGGCGGTGTCGCTGGCGTATTCTTCCAGATAAATCGCGGCCCCGACGCCGACAGGAAACGCGATGAGAATGGTGAGCGCGATGGTCCACAGGGAGCCGAGGATCGCGGTGCGCACGCCGGCAATCTCCGGCTTGCTTGATTGCGGCGTCTGGATGAAGGTAGGATTGATCCAGGCGCGAAATTCAAGTTTAGCTCCGGGGTACTTTGCGGCGACTTCCGCCTCGATGGCAGCACGCTGTGTGAGCGAGGCGGTGAGCGACCAGGTCTTCACGATCTGCGGTTCGACCACGCGTTCCATGACCAGCGCGTAAACGTTGGCGCGGTCGCGTTCCTCAAACGGCTGATCGTGCTCCAGACGGCGCAGCAATCCCGCCGAAACGTGCTGCGCGAGGATGGCGGTGAGCTGCTCCTTGCTCAGCTCTTCCAACGGGACGCCCTCGATGGCGAGGCTGGCGGGGTCCACGCGGTTCTCGACCGCCACCAGGCCGAAGGCGCCGTCAATGATGTCGTACAGCAGCGCGCCCAAAGCCAGGATGGCGATGAGGATCGCCCCCAGGAAAAGCGCGCTCCACACGCGCCCCAGGCGCTGGCGTCGCGACGTTTGGGGGTTGAAGCGAGGCGCCGTCATTCGTATACCTCCCGGAAACGCCGCACCACGCGAGCACTGATGAGGTTCAACGCCAGGGTCATGAAAAACAACATCAGCCCGATGGCAAAGATGCTGTTATAGTCAATGGAATCGTAACTCAGGTCGCCGCCGCTGATGCGCACGATGTGCCCGGTCATGGTTTCTGCCGCCTGAAAGGGGTTGAAGGTGAAATTCGGCCCGGCGCCGGCGGCGACCGCGACGATCATGGTCTCGCCCACCGCGCGCGAGGCCGCGATGATGAACGCGGCAGTGATGCCGGAAAGCGCGGCCGGCGCCACCACCTTCACCGCCGTCTCCAGCCTGGTCGCGCCGAGGGCGTAAGCGGCTTCGCGCAGGCTATTGGGCACGGCGTTCAGCGCGTCCTCGCTCATCGAGGTCACCAGCGGCAGGATCAGGATCCCCATCACCAGGCCGGCGGAGGCAGTGTTGTAGATCTCCACCGTGTTGACGCCAAAAATGCTCCGCAAGAGTGGTGTCATGAAGCTCAAGGCGAAATAGCCATACACGACGGTGGGGATGCCAGCCAACACCTCCAGGATCGGTTTGAGCACCCCTCGGACGCGCGGCGTCGCGTATTCGCTCAGGTAGATCGCCGCGCTGAGGCCCAACGGCAGAGCCACCAGTAGGGCGATGCCGCTCGTCATCAGCGTGGCGTTGAGCAGTGGCAGAATGCCGAATTCCAGAATCGCCGGTTGCCACCGGGTGCTCGTGAAAAATTCCACCAGGCTGACGTCAGGGCTGGAGAAAAAAAGCAGGGACTCATGTCCCAGCACGTAGATGATGCCCACGGTGGTGAAAATGGAAATGGCGCCGCAGACGAAGAGGAAACTCTGAATCGCAGTCTCCCCCGGTCGCGGACGCTTACGCAGCGACGTCGCCGTATCGGTCGCCAGGCCGCGCAGCGCCCGAAAACTCGTTGCTTTTGTGGTAGCCAATGGGACACTCCTCCTTAGTAGCACTTTTGCAGCGGCGCTGAGCACCGCTGCAAAAGCATTTTCTTGCGCTGTCCAGATTCACGCGGCCCGGCGGGTTACTGCCCTTGGGCTTTGAGCCAGGTTTCCATCGAGGTCTTGAGCACAGCCTCGCTGGCGGGGAAATATCCCACGCTGCTGATCTCCTCGTTCACGTACGTGAGGTAGAAGTTGATGAACGCGGCGACCTGCGGCTTCTCCTGCATGATGCGGGCGTCGGAGTAGAGGAAGAGCGGGCGCGCGAGCGGATAGGTGTGATTGTCCACCGTCTCCGCGCTGGGCGCGATGCCGTTGATGGAGAGCACCTGGAGTTGGTCGCGGTTTTCCTCGTAGTAGGCATAGCCGAAAAAGCCGATGGCATAGGGGCTGCCGGCGACGCCGCGCACCAGGATGTTGTCGTCCTCGCTCAGCTGCAGGTTCTTGCTGCTGAGCAGCGGGGTCTTGTCTTTCGCGAACACGGCCTCGACAAAGTAATCGAAGGTGCCGCTATCTGTGCCGGGGATGAAGCGCAGGATGGCTTCGTTGGGCCAGGCAGGATTCACGTCGGACCACTTCTCGGCGGTGAAGATGGCCGCGAGCTCTTCCAACGTGGCATTGGTGATGAAGGTGTTGTCCTTGCTCACCACGACGGCCAGGGCGTCAGTGCCGACGCGGAACTCGACCGGCTCCCGCCCGATGGCCCGGCAGGATTCGAGCTCGGAATCCTTGATGGCGCGACTGGCATTGGCGATGTCGGTCTCGCCGGCAACGCAGAAGCGCTCAAAGCCGGCGCCGGAGCCGATGCTGTCAATGGTGATGTTGCCGCTGTAGCCCTCGTCGCGGAAGCGTTCCGCCATGCGCTCGGAGAGCGGGAACACCGTGGAACTGCCGGCGGTGATGATGTCTCCTTTCACCTCCAGCGGGTTGACCTCGGGCAGCAGGCCGGTCGGGGCAGCCTCCGTGGTCGGCGCCTGAGTCGGGGCAGCCTCCGTAGTCGGCGCCTGAGTCGGGGCAGCCTCCGTGGTCGGTGCCTGAGTCGGGGCAGCCTCCGTGGTCGGTGCCTGAGTCGGGGCAGCCGTGGGGGTGGCTGGCGCGCTGCACGCGGCCAGAACCAGCGCTAAAACAATGGTGATAAACCAGAAACGACGCATGTCTCTTACTCCTTCTGTAATAGAATCGAATAGCGTACGCAGTCGCGTACAAACTGCATCCTACCACAGAAGGTTTAACGTCGTTTCAACACCAGGTTAAGGTTGTGTAAACAATTTCGCTCCCCAGCGGAAACACCGGGGAGCGAAAGAAAAGGGGCTTGCAGGCCAGCGACGTTCGCCGGCAAAGCCCACCCAAAGAAAGGGTGGGGGGATAAAAGCATTTACGTTGTAGGCAGCGAGAAATAGAAGGTGCTGCCGCGCCCCTCGACGCTCCTCACCCAGATCTGCCCGCGATGCGCCTGCACAATGTGTTTGGCGATCGCCAGTCCCAGGCCCGTCCCGCCGGACGACCGCGCGCGATCGGCCTTGTAGAAGCGCTCAAAGATCCGCGGCAAGTCGTCTTCGGCGATGCCTACGCCGGTGTCGCTCACGGCAATGACGACTTTGCCCGCCTCGCGCTGCGCGGAAACGACGATGCGCCCGCCGGCAGGCGTGAATTTGATGGCGTTGTGAAGCAGATTTGTCATCACCCGCTGAATGCGCTCCGCGTCTGCCATCACCGGCGGGAGGTCGGCCGGCAGCTCGGCCGTCAACATCAGCCCGGCGCGTTCCGCCTGCGGCAACATGCGCTCTACCGGCCCGGCGACGAGGGTCTCTACGGGGGTCAGCTGCATGAAGAAAGGCGCGCGGTTGGATTCGATCCGCGAGAGCTCCAGCAGCTCCTCCACGATCTGGGTCATCGCCGTCAGCTCCCGCTCGATGTGATCGAGGAAGCGCTGTCGCATGACGGGATCCTCCACCGCGCCATCCTGCAAGGTCTCCACCAGCGCCGTGAGGGAGGCCAGCGGCGTGCGCAATTCGTGCGAGACGTTGCTGATAAAATCGCGGCGGATGGTTTCCAGGCGACGGATGCGGGTGAGGTCTTGCACGATGACGAGATAGCCCGGCGTGGCCGGCGTCCGCTGCGGGGTGATGATCACCTGCAGGAACAGCCCCTTGCCGTGATCCAGCTCGATGGCGTCCCGCTGCTCCTCCTGCGTCCGCTGACATCGCAGCCACAGCTCGATGAGTCGGTGATGGCGCGCGAGGGCCGAAAACGTGCTCCCCACCGCCGTCTCCGGCGTCACGTCGAGGATTTGCGCGGCGGCGGGATTGAGCATCTGCACCACGCCCTCGGTGTCCACGATGATCACACCGTCGGCCATGTGATCGAGAATGGCATTCAAGCGGGTCTGCTCGGTCGTCAGCGCGTTGATCTGGTCCTGCAGCTTTTCCGTCATGACGTTGAAGGCGCGGGTGAGCTGCCCGACCTCGTCCTCGGTGGTGGGCAACAGGCGCGCGCTCAAATCGCCGGCGGCGACCCGCTGCGCCATCGTCGTGAGCTGGCGCACCGGCGAGGTAGTGCGGTCGGCGATGAGGAAGGCCAGCGCCACCGCCAGCCCGATGGCGACCAGCGCCGTCGTGAGGATCACCCGGTTGAGCCGCGTCAATTCGGCCTGCACTTCCGCGAGGGGCAATCCCAGTCGCGCGATGCGGACCGGCGCGGCGGTCTCCTTCAACGCCAGGGCCACATACATCACGTCGGTGCGCGCGGTGACGCTGTAACGGATGCTGTTGCCGTAACCCTGGTCCAGCGCCTGCTGCACCTCGGTGCGGTAGAGGTGATTGTCCATCGTGGCCCGGTCGTAGTCGGATTCTCCCAACACCGTGCCATCGGCGGCGATGAACGTCACGCGCGCGTCGAGCAGCTCGCGGTAATGTCGCGCTATGGCGTCGAGATCGTCAGCGGCGTCGTAGGCGGGGAGCTGATCCTCCAGGACGCGCAGATCGGCCAGCAACCGCGTGTCCAGCGTCTCCAGGTAGGCCTGGCGGAAATAATGGGAGAGATACAGGGCGAGCGCCGTTGTGACTACAATGATCAATATCACAAACGGCGTCGTGATACGACTACGAGTGCTGCGATAATGCCACATGGGGTTTCCTCTCACAATTCACAATGAATTATTCATCCCTCAAAACGATAACCGCTGCCGCGGACAGTGACGATGCGCTGCGGCGCTGCCGGGTCGTCCTCGAGCTTCTCTCGCAGCCAGCGGATGTGCACATCCACGGTGCGGGTGCCGCCGGTGAATTCCCAGCCCCAGACCTCTTCCAGGATGCGCTCGCGTGTGAGCACCTGTCCGCGATGGCTCGCCAGGTAGTGCAGCAGCTCGTATTCCTTCGGCTTGAGGTGTACCGGCGTCCCGCCGCGATAGACTTCGTGACGGGTGACATCGAGCAGCAGATCACCAAAACGCAGCTGCTCGGAAGGCGCCGGAGGTAGAGGAGGGGGCTCTTCCCGCAGCAGCCGCACGCGCCGCAGCTGCGCCTTCACCCGCGCGAGCAGCTCGCGCATACTGAAGGGTTTGGTCAAATAATCGTCCGCGCCGACCTCGAGCCCCACGACCTTATCAATCTCGTCGGCGCGGGCCGTGAGCATCAGGATGGGCATGGAGGCCTCGCGCCGCAGCCGGCGGCACACCTCGAAGCCATCCAGTCCCGGCAGCATCACGTCCAGCAGCACGAGGTCTGGCTGTGCAGCGCGCGCCAGGGTCAGCGCCGTGAAGCCATCCGCGGCGCTGAGCACCTCATAGCCCTGCCGCGCCAGATTGTACTCCAGCGTCTCACGCAGGGCCGTTTCATCTTCGACCACCAGAATCTTTTCGGCCAT
>JAGPHL010000144.1 GCA_018055515.1 Anaerolineae bacterium | reverse complement strand
CACGTTCGCACGTTCACACCTTCGCACGGCATTCTCATGCTTGCAGGATGTGCGCCAGCCTAGAGTATCTCCGTGGAAGTTCTTTTTTCAGGAGAGTGATCTCAGGATACACGAAAACCCTCAAGCGGCAAGTGGACAGCCCCTGGCCTTGTGGTAGAATGAATTCTATCTATGCAAGTCATGGCTGGATTTGAGTTTTGGTCGCCGCAGGATTGCGACGATACCTGGCGCAAGCATGGTAGCACAGAGTCGCGTGTCGCTGGCATGGCTCCGGTCCCCTTCCCTTTGGAACCCCAAGGGCCCATTTCCCGTACCTTCGCCCCGGTTATCTTGCGATTCCCTTACCCTGTGCTAGAATGCCTTCGTGCTTTTCTTCCTTTGGAGGAAGATGATTGTTTTGGAGGTAGGATCCATGACTGATGAAGTCACAACGCAAGAAGCAGTTCAGTCCACGGAAGCCAGCTCAACGCCCGAGGCGCCTGCCTCGAGTGTCGTGAGCCTGAGCGAGGTGGGAAGCCATCGGCAGGGCAGCGCTTTTCTGGATCGCCTGACGGGCCTGTTCGCGGATCGCGGTTGGCTTGCCGGCGTCATCATTGGGGCGTTGCTGCTGGCATTCCTGTTTTTGCCCCCGGTGTCCCTGGGAGCACGGCTCGGCGGCGACAACGGCTATACGGCGATCAACGCTGAAATGCCCGCCGTCAGCCATCCCGACGGGCTGACCGTGAGCGTAGACCCGGCGGTCGCCGGAAATTTGCGGGTGAAGTTGAGCTCGGTGCCGCGCGCCGATTTTATGGGCGAGGCCATTCCAGAGGAATGGCTCCCCGCGCGCGAGGCGTTGCCCTCGAATCTCACCCCCAAAAGCCCCCTTTACACCCTTGCGGCCAAAGGTGAGGCGACGGGACCGGTCATCCTCAATGTGGTGATCCCCAATGAGGCCGAACCCTGGGAGACGCTGGATCTCTACGCCTGGGACGGCGCCGCCTGGCGTTGGGTGCCCGGACGTCTCGATCGGCAGCAGGAAACGCTGACGGCGTCGCTGGAGGCCTTGCCCCTCTCGGTGATGGTGATGCAGACCGCTGCGACGCAGCAGAGCCTGGTCACGGAGTCTTCCGATCTCTTGCCGCCGGGCTTCGCCGTGTTGGTGAACCAGGTGGACCTCGTGGGCATGAAGATCGGGACGCTGGGGGGCCTCAACGGCGAACCGGGGACCTTGCCGCCGGGCAGCGCCAGCCCTCAGCCGGTGCTCGCGCCGACGGTGCGCAACTGGATTCCGGGCCGCGATCCCAACCGCGAGCTGGTGACCGACATGCTGGCTGTGGAAACGGACCGCGCGGCGCACATCGCCAATCTGACCGCGCTGGTGAAGAACGGCGCCTATCAGGGGCTGGTGCTGGATTATCGCAGCCTGCGGAGTGAAGATCGCGCGGCGTATGCGGCCTTCGTCGCCGAGCTGGCGCGCTCCCTGCATGAGGCGGGTGCGTGGCTGGCCGTGACGGTAGAGGAGCCGCAGAAGCTGGAGAGTGGCTGGGACACCGGCGGCTACGATTGGCTGGCGCTCGGTGCGGCAGCGGATCAGGTGCGGGTCGTGATGCCCTTGAATCCGCAGGCTTACGCGCCGGGCGGCCTCGCGGAGCAGCTCATCGTCTGGGGGACGACGCAGATCAGCCGTTACAAGCTCTATCCCATTTACACCACGCTCAGCACGGATGGGGAAAAGACCCTGACCATGGCCGAGGTGTTGTCAGCGGTGGGCACGGTGAGCGTGACCCGAGCGCTGACGGAAAGCGTGCTGCCGGGGACGGCGCTCACCTTCCAGCTGCAGCCCAGTGCGACGCTGGAAAATGATGCTTTGACCGGCGCCTCGCGCTTGCGGCTGAGCGATACCTCCGTCTGGCTGGGCACGCCGCAATGGTTGCGCTCCCGGCTGGACCTGGTGGCCCGCTACCATCTCGGCGGCGTGGTGCTGCGCGATCTGCTGGACGAGGGCAATTTCCCGGGGATGGACCGCGCGGTGACGGAATACCGGAATCAGACCGCGCCGGTGGTATACGCCGGGCCTGAGGTCGTGTGGTCGGTCGTCGGGCCGAAGGGGCAACAGACGCAGTCGCAGACGACGCTCTCCAACCCCAGCTTCGCGTGGACGGCGCCGGAAATCACCGGCACCTATCGCATCACGGCGAGCGTGGCTGGCCTGCCGCGCGGCGGCAAGGAAATCAAGGTGGCCGCTCTCGTGCAGGCGCCGCCTGCAGAAGAGGCCGGCGTCACCGCGACCGGCGCGACGCCGCCGGCGCTGACGTCAACGCCGCCGGCGACGTCAACGCCGACCCCTGAAGCCGGGTTGCGCGCCAGTTTCGTGGCCGATGTCACAATTCCCGATAACACTAAACTGGAAAAGAACCAGGAATTCACCAAGACCTGGCGTGTGAAGAACAGCGGCAGCCAACCGTGGCCTGCGGACACCGTGTTGGCTTTCACCGGCGAGGGGACGCAGGTCGCTACGGTGACGGAAGTGGCCGTGGGCAAAGTCGTGGAGCCCGGACAAGAGGTGGAGATCAGCGTGCCGATGAAGGCGCCGGCGGAAGACGGCACGTACCGCAGCGTGTGGGCCCTCAAGAGCGGCAACACGGCGATCCCCGGCGGCAGCTTCTATGTGCTCTTCAAGGTCGGGGAAGCGGCGCCGGCCCCGGCTCCGGCTCCTGTGGCGCCTGTGGCCGGTGGACCCTTCGAGCTGGGCGGGCACATCATGCAGGGCTTTGCCTATGCGGATTACATGCGTAGCGCGGGCATGACCTGGGTCAAGGAGCAGGTCCGCTATCCCAATGATCCCAGCGGCGTCATTGCGGCGGCGCACGCGAACGGCTTCAAGATTCAGCTCAGCGCGCTCGGCGAGTCGGGCATGGTCACACAGGGCGGTTTTGAAGATGCCATCGCGCGATGGGTGGCGGGAATGGCGGCCGCCGGCGCCGACGCCATTGAAATCTGGAACGAGCCCAATCTCGACCGCGAGTGGGCTTACAGCGCCATGACCCCCCAGAATTACACCAACCTGCTCTGTCGCGCGTATGCGGCGATCAAGGGGGCCAACCCGGGGACCAAAGTCATCAGCGCGGCGCCGGCTCCTACGGGAGCGTTTGGCGGCGGCGGTTGTATTGATCTCGGCGGGGGGCAAAAGCAATGCGGTATTGATGACATCCCCTGGTTGCAGGGCCTGGCGAATGCGGGGGCGGCGAGCTGCATGGACTACATCGGCGCGCACCACAACTCCGGGGCGACCGCGCCTTCGGCGACGAGCGGCCATCCCGCTGATCCGGCGAGCACGCATCACTCGTGGTTCTTCCTGCCGCAGACCCGCGCGTACTACAGCATCTTCGGCGGTTCGCGCAAGCTCTTCTACACCGAGCTGGGCTACGTCTCGCCGGAAGGCTACGGCGCGATTCCGGGGCCGTTTGCCTGGGCGGCCGGCACCACGGTGGCGCAGCAGGCGCAGTGGCTGGGTGAGGTGGTCACCCTGAGCCGCCAGACGGGCATGGTGGCGAATGTCATCATCTGGAACGTCGGCGCGACGTGCTACGGCATGTGCGGCGGCGTGCCCGACCCGCAAGCCGGCTACAACATCATCCGCCCGGATGGCTCCTGTCCGGCGTGCGCGACCCTCGCGGCGGCAATGCGGTAGGCCGATTTCTCGTCTCAAGACGCCCGTTCGCATGTGTGGACGGGCGTTTTGTCTATCACGTGACGTGTCCACGCAAAACAGGGAGAGTCTGTGATGTTCGAACCGAAGTCCATGCGCCGTTTGCTGCGCCTGCTCCTCGCGCTGACGGCCGTGGCGTTGGGAGTGTTGCTGGTGGCCGCGGCGCAGCTGGTGCGACTGCCTGCAGCGGCGCCTGCCGGGCCGCCCGCTCCGACGCAACTCACGGGCTGGCGCTGGGACGTGCGAGCGCACGCTACGCCGGTTGCGACGCCGACCGCACTTCCTCTCGCCGCTCCGACGCACGCTGCGAAGCCGACGGCGGCGGCGTGGTACCCCGGTCTGCGCGCTGCGTGGGTAGCCGATCTCACTGTGGAAGATGACAGCGTGTTTTCGTGGGGGGAGTCCTTCACCAAGACGTGGCGGCTGGCCAATGTGGGCGCGGAGACGTGGCCTACCGATACGACGTTGAGTTTTGTGCGCGGCGACGAGGCCCTGGCGAGCGCCGCCGACGCCGTGGTAGGAGCTGTGCCGCCCGGCGCGACGGTGGACGTCTCCCTGCGGCTGATCGCGCCGAAAAAGAACGGGCGCTATGTGGGCAGCTGGGCGCTGACTACCGATGGGGCGCGCATCCCCGGCAGCGACGTGTGGGCGGTGATTCAGACCATCGAGCCGGCCTCGCTGGCGGAGCTGGCGCCCATCCGTGGGGCATTCGAGCTGGGCGGACACGTCTCGCAGGGGCTCACGCATGTCGCGCAGCTGCGGCAGGCGGGCATGGTGTGGGTCAAAGTGCAGGCGCGTTACGGCGAGACCGTGGATTTGCGTCCCTTCATCGCCGCGGCGCACGAGCAGGGGTTCAAGGTGGCCATCAGCGCGGTGGGACCGGCTGCGATGGTGACGGAGGCCGGCTTCTCGCGCCGCGTGAGCGAGTGGATGGCGGGACTCGCGGCCGCCGGCGCCGACGCCATCGAGGTGTGGAACGAGCCCAACCTGCCGCGTGAGTGGCGTGAGGGCTATATCAGCCCCCGCGCCTACACCAACCTGCTGTGTACGGCGTATTCGGCGATCAAGCGGGCGAATCGGGGAACGCTGGTCATTAGCGCTGCCCCTGCGCCGACGGGGTACTTCAACGGATGCACGGCCAACGGCTGCGACGATGCGCCGTGGCTGGAGGGCCTGGTCGCTACCGGCGCGGCGCGCTGCTTCGATTACCTCGGTGCGCATCACAACGCGGGGGCGACTTCCCCTGCGGCGCGGACAGGGCATCCCGCCGATCCCGAAGGCAAGCATCATTCGTGGTACTTCCTGCCGCAGACGGAGCTGTATTACGAGCAATTCGCCGGCAAGCGGCAGCTCTTCTACACGGAGCTGGGCTATCTCTCGGCGGAGGGCTACGGCTGGATTCCCGAGGGCTTTAGCTGGGCGGGCAACATTTCGACGGCGATGCAGGCCGCGTGGCTGGCGGAGGCAGTGGAGCTGAGCCGCGAGGGGGGCATGGTGCGGGCGCTCATCATCTGGAACGTGGACGCGACCTGCTACGGCGATTGCGGCAGCGCTGAGGACCCGCAGGGCGGGTATGCGATCATCCGTCCTGGCGGCGCCTGTCCCGCGTGCGAGACGTTGGAAGCGCTGCGTGAGCCGTAGGGAGAGCCTGGGGCACGCTGTGTCTCCGATCGAAAAACATCTCCCGCAGTTTGACATCCGCTTCCATTGGGGTATCCTTCCCTCGGCGCTGACGCGCTGAGAGTGCAATTTCAGGAGCGGTATGTTCTACGACGAAGTTGAGATTTATGTAAAGGCCGGCGATGGCGGCAATGGCGCGGTGGCTTTCCGCCGCGAGAAATATGTCCCCTATGGCGGGCCTTCCGGCGGCGACGGCGGCAAAGGCGGCGACGTGGTGTTGGTGGTCAATCCCCACCTCAACACGCTGTACGCCTTCAGCCATCAGCGGGAGTTCATCGCTGAGAATGGTGAACATGGCCGCAACAAGGATCAGTTCGGCGCTGGCGGGGCGACCCTCGTCATTCAGGTGCCGCCGGGCACGGTCGTGACCGATGCGGATACGGGCGAGCTTTTGGCGGATTTGACCTCCGCTGGCCAGGAATTCATCGCCGCTCGGGGCGGGAAAGGCGGACGTGGCAACAAGCGTTTTGCGACCTCGACCAATCAGGCGCCGGAGATTGCCGAAAATGGCGCGCCGGGGGAAGCGCGCCGCCTGAAGCTGGAGCTCAAATTGCTCGCCGACGTGGGATTGGTGGGCAAGCCCAACGCCGGGAAATCCACGCTTCTCTCGGTGACGACGGCGGCGAAGCCCAAGATCGCGCCCTATCCCTTCACGACACTGGAGCCGCAGCTGGGCGTGGTGGCCTTTGGCCCCTCGGATACCTTCGTGATGACAGATTTGCCGGGCCTCATCGAGGACGCCAGCCAGGGCAAGGGGCTGGGGCTGGAATTCCTGCGGCATATTGAACGCACTCGGGTGTTGATCCACGTGCTCGATGCGACGGCTCCCGATCCCCTGGCGGATTTTGCGGTCATCAATGCGGAGATGGCCGCGTTTGGCCACGGTCTGGCCCAGAAACCGCAGCTCGTGGCGCTCAACAAGCTCGACATGCCCGAAGCGCGAGCGCGTTTCCCCGAGCTCCAGGCGGCGATGGAGGCCCAGGGGTACGAGGTCTTTGGCATCTCTGGCCTCACCCGCGAGGGGGTGCGGGCCTTGATGGGCCGCGCTTACCAGCTGCTGCAGGAGACGCCCCTCCCGGAGATGGCGACGCTCACTCCGCCGGTGATCACTCCTCCGCCGGTCGAGGAGACGTTCAGCATCCGGCGTGACGCTGATGGGGCCTGGATTGTCTCCGGCGCGAAGATCGAACGCGCCGTGCAACGCACCAATCTCAACTACTTCGATAGCCTGCTGCGCCTGCACGCCTATCTGGAACATCAGGGCGTGATCAAGGCGCTGCGGGAGGCCGGCGTTCAGGAGGGCGACTACGTCCGCATCGGCGAGTACGAGCTCGAGTGGCGGGATGAGGAGTGAGCCCCGCGCTTCCATCCCCTT
>JAGPHL010000004.1 GCA_018055515.1 Anaerolineae bacterium | reverse complement strand
GGCGTTGGCACAGCTGGCGCCGATCCAGGAGATACTCATCACGTCCGCTGGAGCGGTTATTTCCAGTCATTGTGGGCCGGGCACCATCGGCGTGTTGTATCTGCTGAAGTGAGTGGCGAGATCAACCATGGGCGACCGTGGGCGCGGGTTTTATTTTCTGAGAGGTATGGAACGCGGATGAGAAAAGAATCTGCCAGGTGACTGTTCAGCCTGGCGCCAGGTAGCCAGACGGCGATGAAGGAACCTTTGTGGCCTGTAGCTTTTGCCCCACTCCCTGCCCCCTCCCCAACGGCGCAGACGCCGTTGGGGAGGGGGAGAAAAAAATTGGGGCTTTGCAGGCGGGCGTAGCCCGCCTGCAAAGCCCCACAAAAAAAAGTTCCCCTTTCCCCCGCGCTGCGCGGGGGAAAGGGGCCAGGGGATAGGGGGATGATACTCAATCTTCAAAGGTCGCCAGGAAATTTTACGTTTTTCAGTCAGTGGCGATACCTTTGTCACGCAAGTGATTTTTTCGCTTATTCGCCTTTTCGCTTTTTCGCTGATTCGCTGACTGCTGACCTGCTGATCTCTATTTTCTGAGGAGGTTGATTGTGTGACCGATTATCCACGCTTTCCTGATTTCCGACCTTTGACGCTTGAGGATCGTGATTTCATCACCTCGCGCTTGTGGGCCTATCAGCCACAGGTCTCCGAGATGACCTTTACCAATCTTTTCATCTGGCAAACGATTTATCAAACCTCCTGGGCAGTGTTGGATGACCATCTCCTGTTTCTGGTCCAGGACGAGGGCGAGCACTTTTACTTCTTGCCTCCCATGGGGCCGGGCCCACGGTTGGAAATTGCGCACACCGCGTTGCGGTGGCTGCGAACTGCTTGGGCGGTTGAAACCCCCCGTATCGAGCGCGCCGACGCGCGGTTGGCAGAGGAATTGCGCGCGGCGGAGGGCTTCACCATCGAGCCGACCCGCGAGCATTTCGATTATGTGTATGCGCGGGAGGCTCTGGCGACGCTCGCGGGACGCAAATACAGCGCCAAGCGCAATCACATCAACAGTTTTTTGCGGGAACATACCTACGTGTATGAGCCGATGAACACCGCAAACATCGAGGAGTGCTTGCGTGTGGCTTGCATCTGGTGTGAGAAGCATCGCTGTGAGGACGACATGAGCTTGCTGGAGGAGCGCGATGCCGTCTTTGCCGCGTTGAAGCATTTCGACGCTCTGCAGGTGGTTGGCGGCGTCATCCGTGTGGATGGGCTGGTCCAGGCTTTCACCATCGGCGAGATGCTCAACCCGGACACCTTTGTCGTCCACATCGAAAAAGCGGATCCCGATATTCGCGGTCTGTACCCGCTGATCAATCAGCAGTTCGCCCAACACGGCGCGGAGGGCGCGACCTGGATCAATCGGGAACAAGACATGGGCGAGCCGGGACTGCGCCGGGCAAAGGAATCTTACTACCCCCATCATTTCGTGGAGAAATTTCGTATCTGGCAGCGCGGGTGAGCGTGAGCAGGGGCGACGGCGAGATGACTTTCGTGGCAGTGTTGCTCGCATTGATTGTCGGGGCGGGGGCGGCGTTGGCTGCTGAAACCGTCATGGCGCGGCGCGAGTGGGAGCGGCCCGCGTGCCCACACTGTCAGACGCCGTACTCGTGGCTGCAGTGGAGCGCCGTCCTCTCACTGCTGACGGGGCGCCGCTTCTGCCGCGCGTGTGGGAAGCCCGGGCGCTGGCAGCGGTTGGCGGGGGAGCTCTTTCTCGCCGCGCTGTGGGGCTTCCTCGTGGCCCGCTATGGCGTCACCGGGCGGACGGCGCTGGCGCTGCTGGCCGGCATCCCTCTGGAAATGGTGCTCGTCACCGACCTGGAGACGCGGCTGATCCCTAACCGCATCATCGTGCCGGCGATCGCCGGGCTGGCAGTGCTGGGGCTCGTTTTCGGGCCGACGGTGCCCGGCCTCACCTCGTGGACGTGGTGGCAGAGCCTCGCCGGCGGCGCGCTTGGTTTTGGCGTCTTCTGGGCGCTGGCGTCGCTGGGAAGCCTCGTGTGGGGTGAGGGCGCGCTGGGATACGGCGATGTGAAACTGGCCGCCTACATCGGCCTGGCGGTAGGCTTTCCGTTGATCGTCGAAACGTTGGTCCTCACCTTCATTTTTGGTTTTGTGGGCGCGCTGGCCTTGATCCTTTCCCGCAAGGGATCGCTGCACTCGTTTTTCCCCTATGGACCATTCCTGGTGCTGAGTGCTGCAGTGACGATGCTGTGGGGCATGGAGATCGTCACCTGGTATTTCCGTTGATTTTGCGCGGAGGTGGGCCCATGTTGACATCGTGGTTAAGGAATCCGGAATTGCCCGGCGCGCCCTTCTTCGAGGTCGGGGGACCGGTAGGCGTCTTCCTCTGTCATGGATTCACGGCGACGCCGGCGGTCGTGGCGCCGCTGGCGGAGAAGCTCCATGCGCAGGGTTACACGGTCGCGGGACCGTTGCTTCCCGGCCACGGCACGACGCCTTTTGAGCTGAACCGTTGCCGTTGGGAAGACTGGGTCGCTGGCGCCGAGGAGGTCTATCAGCGCCTGGCGGCTACCTGCACGCGGGTCCTGGTGGGCGGCGAATCCCTGGGTGGATTGATAGCGCTCTATCTGGCCACTGCCCATCCCGAAATTGCCGGCGTCCTCGCCTTTTCTCCCGCGCTGCAGCTCTATTCCCGCGTCGTCGCCGCGCAGGTGCGGCTTTTCTGGCCCTGGCGCCCCTTCGCGGACAAGCCGGAGGGGTCACCCTCTCGCGCCGATGCTTACTGGCAGGGGTACCGCGTCAATGCGCTGGCCGGTGTGCAGCAGATGTTGCAGTTCCAGCAAGTGGTGCGGCGGCGCCTGGAGCGCATCACGCAGCCGTTGCTGGTCGTGCAGGGGCGTCTGGATCGCACGGTCGCTGCCGCCGGGCCGGCCCTGTTGGTGCGCGAGACGCACAGCCCGGAGGTCGAAGTGCATTGGCTGGCGGAGTCGGGGCACTGCACCACGATTGATGCGGAGTGGGAGACGGTCGTCGCCCTGAGTCTGGCCTTCATTGGGCGAGTTTCGCGCTGACGTGCATCACCTACAACAAACAGGGCATTCGCGATGAATGCCCTGTTTGTATTGGCGGAGAGGGCGGGATTTGAACCCGCGGTACCTTGCGGTACACGCGCTCTCCAGGCGCGCGCGTTAGGCCGGACTACGCTACCTCTCCAAAACTGGCGGGATTATAACACAGCCATTTGATTGCGCAACTTCCCGCCAGCTGCACTCAGGCTGTTACGGCGAAGGGCTTGGGCGCCGCGGCTTCGCTTTGCGGTTGCCCTACCTCTTCCTTCTTGCGCTCAGGCAAGGGGCGACCCTCGAAGGCCGCGATGAAATCCTCTGTGGAGAGGGTCTCACGCTCCAGCAGATACTGCACGACCCGCTCCAGGTTCTCACGGTGCTCGCGGATGACGCTCTTGGCCCGTCCATAAGCCTCTTGAACCAGGCGTTGCACCTCCGCGTCAATCCTTTGCGCCATCGCCTCGCTATAATCGCGCTGCTCGCTGATCTCTCGCCCCAGGAAGATCATCTCCTCTTTCTTTCCGTACACCAGCGGGCCTAGAGCGTCGCTCATCCCGTAACGCATCACCATATCGCGCGCCATCTTGGTCACGTGTTCCAGGTCGTTAGCCGCGCCGGTGCTGATTTCATTGAAGCACACCTCTTCCGCAGCGCGTCCGCCGAGCCCATAGGCCATGTTGTCCAACATCTTGCCGCGCTGCGTCAGATAGTGATCCTGTTCGGGCAACGTCAGGGTGTAGCCCCCGGCCATGCCGCGCGCTACAATGGATACCTTGCGGACGGGGTCGCATTTGGGCAGCACATGGGCCACTATGGCGTGTCCGGCCTCATGGTAAGCGACGATGCGGCGTTCCTCATCGGTGATGACGCGGCTGCGACGTTCCGGCCCGGCGATCACCCGCTCGATGGCCTCCTGGAATTCCGCCATGCCGATGCGTTTCTTTCCCCGCCGCGCAGCCAGGATGGCGGCTTCGTTGATGGTATTCTCGATGTCCGCCCCGACGAAGCCGGGCGTGGATTGCGCCAGCAGGCTCACATCAATGTGCGAGTCAATGGGTTTGCCGCGCAAGTGCACGCGGAAGATGGCCTCCCGCCCGCGAATGTCCGGCTGATCCAGGACGATGCGCCGATCGAAGCGTCCCGGCCGCAACAGCGCCGGATCGAGAATGTCCGGCCGGTTGGTAGCCGCGATCACGATCACGTTGGTGTCCGTGCCGAAGCCGTCCATTTCCACGAGGATTTGGTTGAGCGTTTGCTCGCGCTCATCGTGGGAGCCGCCAAGTCCCGCGCCGCGATACCGCCCGACGGCGTCAATCTCATCCACGAACACGATGCAGGGGCTGTGACGCTTGGCCTGGTCGAAGAGGTCGCGCACGCGGCTGGCCCCCACGCCGACGAACATCTCGACGAACTCCGAGCCGGAGATGCTGAAGAACGGCACCCCGGCCTCGCCCGCCACCGCCTTGGCCAGCAGCGTCTTCCCCGTCCCCGGGGCGCCCATCAACAGCACGCCTTTGGGGATGCGCGCTCCCAGGTTGATGAATTTCTGGGGATCCTTGAGAAATTCGACGATCTCTTGCAATTCTGCCCTGGATTCATCAATACCGGCGACATCCTCAAAAGTGACGGTAGGACGGTCGCTGTTGAACATGCGCGCCCGGCTCTTGCCGAAGGAGAGCGCCTGGTTGTTCACGCCCTGGAACTGGCGCATGATGAAATAGGCCAGCACGCCCAGGGCGGCGATCGCTAAAAAGGTCGTCCCGGCGCCGACCACAGTGGCCCAATCCACAGGCTCCTCAATCGTGATGGTGACTCCCTGAAGCGCTTCAGAAGTCGTCCCCAGCGCCAGGAGCTGCTCGACAACGGTAGATTCGGGTTCCTTCCGCGAGAGTGCCTTCTTATCATCGGTATATGTCACTTCGATATTATTGCCTGCTACCGCTATGCTTTTGACTTTCCCGGCGTTGATGTCTGAGGCCACAGCCTGGATGGGCACCGTTTCATTTTGTCCGTCATTGCCAAAATAGCCGTAGAGCAGGAAGAACATAGCGATGATCAAGATGACGTAGATGAAGGGATTGCTGTTTCCTTGCTTTTTCACACTTCCTCCTTTTCTTTCCGCGAATGTCAGCGCTGTTTCCGCCCTCGCCGTATGGGGCGAGGCGACGCTGTCATGGAAAGTCTTAGCTGCATTATACCATGAACCCGCCAGAAAAGGGTGGCGGGTTCACGCAGGGAGGCAGGTCACACCGTTAGGCCTGGATCAGGGGCGGATTTCTATCTGGGTGACGAGGATGCTGTTGTCGCTGACCTGGGCCTGACCGGCGTCAATGACGGGCAGGCGTGTGTCGCCGGCATACAGGCCCACCCGCAGCTGGTAAGTCCCGGGCGCGGTGCCGGCGGGAAGGGTCAGCTGATGGGGGTCCACGATAATTTCGCCGGCCTGCCACGTCGTGGTGGGACTCATCCCGTTCAACGGCTCGCTATCGTGTTGCGCGATCATTTGCTGAGTGGGGCTGAGCAGATGCACGAAAACCGTGTAGCGCTGTCCGATGGGCTGCAACGCCCGCCAGCGCAGCGTCAGCGGGAGCGTGCTGCCCGGCCGCAGGGTGGTCTGGGGCAAGCGCGCTTCCTCGAGGATGATCAGATTGTTCAGATTGACCTGCAGGGGAATCGGCTGCTCGACGCCGCCGCTGAGCGTCAGGGTGATCGTGGCGCCGGCGCGAATTTGGGTGTTGGGCGGCGGTTGTTGCTCCAGGATTTTTCCGCGCGGTTCGGTGCTCCAGACTTCTTGCGTGACGATGAGCAACCCTTGCGCTTCCAGATCGGCCTTGATGACCTCGTGTTGATAGCCCACCAGATTGGGAAGCTGGAAGGCGCGTCCCTGCGCCACCGTGACGTTGACGTCACTGCCGCCTGGCAGCTGCGCCCCGGCGCGCGGTTCCTGCTCCAGGATGGTGCCGGGCTGGGCTTCGGTCGTCTCGCGTTCCGCCGCGACATTGAGCCGCAAGCCGTAGCTTTCCAGCAGGCGTTGGGCCTCCGGCGCGCTCAGGTTGATGAGATTGGGCACCGTCACGATCTCGGCCGTCGCCTCCACCGTGGGCGTGATGGTGGCGATGGGCGGGGCGGGCAGCGTGGGGGTCGTCGTGTAGGCCTGATAGACGCGCCACATCAGCGGGATCAGGCCCAACACCGCCACTGCCGCGACGATCCACAACACCCACAGCAGCCAGTCGGGCTGATCCGCCGTCTCGACCTGAGGTTGGGCCGCCGGCGTCGGGGCGACGGGGACGGCCGGCCGCGGGGCGACAGGGATGGGCGGCACTGCGGCCGGCGGCGGCGCGACGGGAACCTTGGGCGGCGCGGCGATGGGGGGTTGCGGGACCGTCCCCTCCTCCGCGCTTTGGCGGTAAGCCTCGATCGCCATGCCAAACTGTTCGGCGTTGCGGTACCGCGCTGCCGGTTCCTTGGAGAGCACTTTGCGCACCAACCACTCCAGGCGCGGCGGGATGCGGGGATTGAAGGACGTCATCGGCGCCGGGTCTTCCTGCACATGCTTGAGCGCCAGTTCCGTGGGATCCCCCGCGTGGAACGGCGGCACCCCGGTGAGCATTTCGTAGAGCACCACGCCGATACTGTACACGTCGGAGGCGGGGGTGGGGGGCTGGCCCAGCACTTGTTCCGGGGAAATATAATGAGGGCTGCCCCAGATCACCTGCTCGCTTTCTCCCCCGGCGGCGGGTTTCTGGAGCGCACGTGCGATGCCGAAATCGGTGATTTTGACCTGTCCGGCCGGCGTCACCAGGATGTTCTGCGGCTTGATGTCGCAGTGCACCAGTCCCGCGCGATGGGCGACGCCGACGCCGGCGCAAATCTGGCGGGCCAGCTCCAGCGCCTGCGCCACCCGCAGCGGCGCCTGTTCGCGGATGAGCGTCTTCAAGTTCTGGCCGTTGACGAGCTCCATGACGATGTACGGGCGCTCATTCTGGGCGTCGAGCTGTTGGATGCCGACATCGTAGATGTGCACAATGTTGGGGTGATCGAGGCGGGCGGAGGCGCGAGCCTCGTTCAAGAACCGCGCGCGGAATTCGGGGTCGCTGGCATAGGGTTCCCGCAACATTTTGATGGCGACGGGGCGATCGAGCAGGGTGTCATGCGCTTTGTAGACCAGCGCCATGCCGCCCGTGCCGAGCAATTCCCCTAACCGATAGCGATTGTTCAGGATCGTCGCTTCCATGATGATTGTCCCTCCAAGACTGCGCTCCTGCGCCCACCGTCTTTCAGC
Source organism: Anaerolineae bacterium (assembly GCA_018055515.1). GTDB lineage: Bacteria > Chloroflexota > Anaerolineae > B4-G1 > SLSP01 > JAAZNO01. The sequence goes on along the minus strand of JAGPHL010000004.1, from coordinate 21,767 downwards.
TAACTCATTTTACAGCAATGAGACGAAATGACAATGACTTCCCGAAATGGCCAGGGCTTGTCACAAAGTCCAGATGTGTTAGAATGACCTGCTGGAGACTGCAATGCAATCCGACTATCTATTGTTGGTACTCACCGGTATTGCCGGTGTGTTGTTGCTGCTGGTGATCGAGCTCCTCCCCGGCGTGCGGCTTTGGCGCAAGTCTTTGACGGCGACTTTATTGAGCTTGATGACGTTGCTCTGGGTCGCGTTGCCTTCCGCGGGTCGGTGGCCGCTTTCCGTGTGGTCGCCCTCGACGGCGTTGGGGGGAATTCTCCTGTGGGATTTGACGCCGCCGTTGTGGGGCCTGGGGGTGGTCATGGCGCTGGCCCTCAGCGGCGCGGCCTGGATTGAGGCCGCCGAGTCGCGTCCCTCCCTGCCGCTTTCGGGCCCCATTACGCTGGCGGCGCTGCTGATAGCGTGGCACGCCCTCGCGGGCGGCTCTCTGTTGACTACGTTGGCTTTGTGGGCCGTCTTCGATGTGCTGTGGGGCGTTGCCGGCTTGCTGGCTGGCAACGAGGGTGAGCGCATGACCTTCGGGCTGTTTGTGCACGGCGGGGCCACGCTGTGTCTGTGGACGGCTTTTTTGTTGCTCTCGCGCGAGGGAGGCGGCACCCTCTGGTGGCTGTTGTGGCCCTCGACGTCCGTCATGGTGTTGCTGGTAGCCGCGGCATTCTTGCGCATGGGCCTGTATCCGTTTCAGGTAGTCTTCCCTCAGCGCTTGCGCGCTGGAAGTCCCCTGACCCTGGTGAGCCTGCTGGCGCCGCTGCTGGGATTTGGCCTGCTCTATCGGTTGCTGCTGTTGCCAGGAGGTGCGGCTTTGCCGACAGGCGTGGCGGTGATGGGCGGGGTGTCGTTCCTGTGGGGCGGTGTGCGGGCGCTCTTGGGGCGAGGCAAGTCGGTCTTGCTGTGGGCCGGCTATGGCTTGCTTGGCGGCATTGCGGCGGCTGTGACGCTCACCGGCTTGACTTCACTGCTGCCGGCAGCTCTGGCGGTATGGCTGCTCGGCCTGGCGTTGCTGTTGACGCTGCGTCGTCGGGACGTTGGGGCCGTATTCTGGTCGTGGCCCGCCTGGATAGCTCTGGTGCTGTTGTTAGGGGCTCCGCCGTCACCGCTGGGATCCCTGTTCCGTGCGGCGCTCGCAGCAGGAAATTGGGGGATGCGTCTGATGTTGCTCCTCGGCTGGGCCGGCAGCTCCGCCGCGCTGTTGCGTTGGACGCGAGAGCCTTGGGAGACTTCCGGCGCAGCGACGACGGTCACCCCGCTGTTTGCCTGGCAGCAGCTGGGGCTGCTCGCCGGTTTGGCGCTGCCTCTGGGCGGGATTTGCTGGTCGCTGGGGACGGCAGCTCCTACTTTCAGCGGGTCGGCCCTGGCGCTGTGGGCGTTGATGCTGCTCCTGACGCTGGGCCTGTGTTGGACGATCCCGTGGCTGCCGGGGCGAGGATCCACCTCGCGATGGGGGAGCCGCGTCACCGAGGGACTGCGGGCTGGGGCGGACCTCGTGGAAATCCTCGACCTGCAATGGCTGCACCGCGCGATGTTGCGCGGCATGGGACGCCTGCTGAGCCTGGTCCGCGTGTTCTTTGAGGTGGTGGAAGGGAGCAGCGCGCTGTTGTGGTCGTTGTTGGTCTTGCTTGTGATCTTACTGGTGGCGATGAACCGATGACTCCTTTCGCAGTGTGGTTAGACCGCATCAGCGGTGTGACGACGACGACGGCGGTGTGGGGCTTATTCCTCTCCGGCGCGGTGATCTACTTCATCGCGGAGTGGCGCCTGCGCGTGTTGGCCCTTTTCGCGCAGTACCTTTTCATCGGCGTGCTGTTCACGCGCGTCTTTGTGGATCGCCCGGAGATGTCGCTGCTCAAAGTGCTGGTGGGCTGGTTGGTCTGCGGCGCACTGTTCCTCAGCGCGCGCATCCGTCAAACGGCGGGCGAAAAGCCGCATTTCCATTGGGCCGCAGACTTGCCGTTTCGCGCCCTTTCGCTGGTGATGATGACGGTCGTGGCGTATCTTGCCTCACAGCGTTATACGCTGCCCTTCGTCCCCCAAGACCTGGCGCTGGGATGCATTCTGCTGGCGGTGTTCGCTTTGCTGTTCATCGGCGCGGAGGAGGACGTCGGCGTGGTGGGGGTGGGGGTGCTCAACCTCCTGGCGGCGCTGGACCTCTTTTATTCGGCGCAGGATCCCGGCCTGGTCGTCACCGGCATGTTGGTCATGGTCAACCTGTTGGTAGGACTGGCGATTTCGTATCTGACCGTCGCCGAGGTGCAGACATGACGATTGCCGGCCCTCTCTTTGTCCTGGGTGTGCCGCTGGCGGTCGCCGCGGTGCTGCAGATTCTGCGGCGCTGGACGGCCATCTCAGTCTGGCTGGCGGCGCTGACCGCGGCGGGCATGGGAGTCTTGCTCACGCTTCTGCCGCTGGGGGGCGTGTGGACCTTTCGCGGGCTGATGGTCGAGCTCGCGCGGCCACTGGTGGTGATGGGCCGGGTGGTGCAAATCGAGGCCGCCGACATTTTTGTACTGCGCTACATTTTCTTCACGGCGGCGGCGTTGTTCCTCCTGGCGTGGCGACTTCTGCCGCACTCGAATTTTTTCCCCATGGGGTTGGCCGCAGCGGCGCTGTTTTCTGGCGCCTTCATGGTCGAGCAGGTGGTCTACGCCGCGTTGCTGGTGGTGATGGGGGCCATCCTCACCGTGTTCCCGCTGCACGAGTCGGGTGGGGCGGCGCGGGGCGGGCTGCGTTACCTCGTTTACACCGTGCTGGCGCTGCCGGGGCTTATGGTGACGCAGCTGCTCTTGGATCTCTTCATGGTCTTCCCCAACGATCAGGGTTTGCTCAACACGGCGGCCGTGCTGCTGGGAGTGTCCTTCGCCATCCTGTTCGGCGCCGTGCCGTTCCAGAGCTGGCTGTCGGCAGTCTCCAGCGATGGCTCTCCCCCCGTAGTGACGTATCTGTTCACGGTCAACACGGGCACCGTCTGGTTCCTGCTGCTCGCCTATTTCCGCAATTACCCCTGGCTGAGCCAGCAGGCGGCGTTTGGCACTTTGTTCACCACCTTGGGGTTGGTGATGATGGTGACGGGCGGGGTGCTGGCGGCGGCGCAGCAGCGGCTGGGACGTCTGGTCGGCTATGCCACCCTGGCGGATAACGGCGCGATGTTGCTGGCGTTGGGAACCGGTCGCATGGAGGGGCTGGTTTTGGCGGCGCTATTGCTGTTGGCGCGTCCCTTCTCTTTGGGATTGATGACCCTGGGATTGCAGGGGCTGCGGCAGCTCGCCGGGGGCCTTGACGATCACCTGGCGCTGGAGGGAGCCGCTTTCCGCGCTCCCTGGAGCACCATGGCCTTTCTGGTCGGCGGCATCGCTCTCGCCGGATTTCCCCTCTCGCTTGGATTTGCCGCGCGCTGGGGCCTCTACCGCATCACAGCGATGACTAATTTCGCGAATGCCATGGTGGCGTTGGGGTCCGCGGCTGCCGTGATGTTGGGGATCGTCATCAGTATGCGCGTGTTGCTCACCCGTCCCGTGGCGCCGCCGGGGAGTGCCCCTGTCCTGAAGGAGGATCGGCTGGTCGTCATGTTGATCGTGGCATTGTTGCTGGTCATCCTGGCCCTGGGATTCTTCCCCAGCGTGGCGAGCAATCTGGCTGTCGAAATGGCCCAGTGGTACACTTTCTTCCCATGAGGGGGCCGATGACGCTCGACGAACTACCTCGCCTGGAGTTGTCTGACTATCGCCTGCGCCAATGGGACTACCTGTTGCGCATCACGCGTGCGCTGGTCTCGCGGCTGGACCTGCGGGCTGTGCTGCGGCTGATTTTGCAGGGAGCGGTGGATTTGCTCCAGGGGCAGGCGGGTTTGATTGCCTTGCGCACCTCGGTGCCGCTGACCGCGCATCGGGGCGGCGAGCGTGTGAGCCGCGCGCCCGGCGAGTTCGTCTTTTGGGCCAGCTACGGGTTGCCACCCGCCATGGTCGAGGCCTTCGATCCGCTCGTGGAAGATCCCCCCGAAACCTTGGAGAACGGCGAACTGAGCATCCCCGGCCTTGCCACAAAGCTGGAACGGATTGCCGAAGCGACCGGCCTGTTGCTGCGACAGGTCGTCGCCCTGCCGCTGGTCGCCGAACGGCAGCCGCCTGCGCCGACGTCGGGGACCACGCTGGTCAAAGTGACGGAGCCTGCCGCGCACGAGCAGGATCTCCTGGGGCTGATTTTCGTCTTCCGCTCGCACAGCCTGCATTTCTCACGGGACGAGCGCCAGATTCTGGCGAATTTTGCGGACTATGCCGCCATCGCGGTGACCAATGCGCGCCTGTATGAGACTTCGGTCACCGAACGGCGACGCCTGGACGCCTTGCTCGAAGTGAGCGCCAACGGCATCATGGTGCTGGGCGCCGATTTGACCATCGAGCGGATCAATCCGGCGTTGGCGGCGCTCACGGGCTGGCGCCCGGAGGACGTCATCGGACGTCCGCACGATACGCTGATCGCCTGGAATCGCGTGGATTCCGGTCAGCCTTTGACGCCGACGATGGCGGCGAGTTGGGCGGGGTATGCCGAAAGCGGGCACGAGGCGGACGCGCACTCGCTGCATGTCGAAGGTGAATTGCGCCGCCGTAATGGCAGTGTGGTCAGCGTGGATATTACCTACGCGCCCCTGCTGGTGCGTCCCGGTCGGTTGCTCAACGTCATCGGCATCGTCCATGACATCACCCGCTTCCGACAGGCCGACGCGCTCAAGGACACGTTCATCTCTGTCGTCTCCCATGAGCTGAAAACGCCGGTCGCCATTATCAAGGGTTACGCGGAGACCCTGCAGCGGCCTGAGGCGCGACGCAATCCGGCGCTCGCCGACGAGATGCTGGGAGCGATTGTCGAAGAGGCCGACCGTCTGGCGCAGCTGGTGGATGACCTGCTGGACGTTTCGCGCCTTGAAGCGGAAGGACTGCCCTTTAAGAATGTGGAGCCGGTTGACCTGCGCCTCATCGTGCAGAGGGTCATCGAACGGTATCAGCCGCAGACGCAACGGCACACGTTTTCGGCGCAGTTTCCGGAGGACTTCCCTACCGTCGAGGGCGATCCCCGTCGCCTGGAGCAGGTGTTCGACAATCTCGTCTCCAACGCGGTGAAATATTCGCCGCAGGGCGGGCCGGTGCGCATCGTGGGCGCGGCGACGCCGGCGGAAGTGTTGCTCGCCGTGCAGGATCACGGCGTGGGGATTCCCCTGGAGGAGCAGGAGCGCGTTTTTGAGCGCTTTTATCGCGTGGAGGGCCCGGAGACGCGCGCGGTTTCGGGCACGGGATTGGGCCTGTACCTCACCCGCGCGATCGTCCGCTCGCATGGAGGGCGGATTTGGGTGGAAAGTACCCCCGGTCAGGGGGCAACTTTCTTTGTCGCGTTGCCGCGCCAGACAGGCATGGTTCTCTGGCAGGGGGAGGACGGTCAGGGCGGATCTCCGAGGTGATTTTCCCGTGGCTGTTCGGCCCGGCGTCAGCCGGCTGGACGGCACCGGACGCACTTTTGTCGTTTGACCCGCGAAATCTGCGTTCATTCGTGCGCCATTTTGGGGAACGCAGAGGGAATTTTTGTGGTCCATGGCGGCAAAATTATCATGTATGCAAGCTCATTGAAATTGAAGGAATAAGGAGTATTACAAATGCCAACTGCTATTGCGCGTGTTACCTGTCCCGTGTGTCGCACTGAGTTCCAGACCTACATCGAGCAGGTCCTGGATGCGCGTGTTGATCCGGGGGTGAAGAATCGTGTGTTGAGCGGCGCGGTGAATGTGGCGGTCTGCCCGCGTTGCGGCAATGCGGGCGCTCTCAATCTGCCCTTTATCTACCATGATCCCGAGCACGAAGTGGCCCTGCTGTATCTGCCCATGGAATCCGGGCGCACCGAAGTGGACCGGCAGCGCTATGCCGGCACGTTGACCCAGCAGCTGATGAATTCCCTCGCGCCAGAAGAACGCAAGGGCTACCTCTTCCAGCCGGAGACCTTCATCACGCTGGATGGCCTGGTACGGCGCGCGCTCGAAATCGAGGGCGTGACCGAAGAGGACATGCAGCGCAGCCGCGAGCAACGGGAGCTGCTCAGCCAGCTGTTGGAGGCCGACCCTGAGGGGTGGGACGCCATGATCGCCGAAAACGAGACCTTGATTGACGAGGAGTTCTTCGGCTTGTTGCAGTATTTGCTCCAGGCGACCGGCGCCATGTCACAGTCGGAGGCCGGCGAGGAGACTGCGGAGGAAGAGGAAACGCACCTCAGTGCTGAGGGCCGCCGCCTGCGCCAGCTCTATCTGCACCTCGTGGAGACCCATCCGGTGGGACAGCGGCTGGTGGCCCGCACCGATGTGTTGCGCGGTTTTGCCGACAATCCCACGCCGGAAACGCTGCTGGAAGCGCTCCTCGCGGCGCAGGATGATGAAACGGTGGACATGCTCGTGCAGATGGGACTGCCGTTGATGGATTACAGCTTCTTCCAGTTGTTGCTGCAGCGCGTGGAGACGGCGGAATCCCCCGCAGAGCAGGAACGCCTCAAGGCCCTGCGGCGGCGGGTGCTCGACACGCGGGAAACCCTCAGCAAGGCGGGGCAGGACCTGGCGCGGGAGCGGCTAGTGCTGCTGCAGAAGCTGATTTCGAGCGAGGATCCGCTCAAGCTGGCGCGCAGTCACCTCTCGGAACTGGATGAGTCCTTCATGTACTTGCTCCAGGCGCAGTTGCGCGAGGCTCAGCAGCGCGGCGATCAGGCCCTGTTGCAGGCTTTGAACCGCGTGGTCGGGATCTTGAACCGGATCTCGGAGGAGTCCATGCCGCCGGAGATGCTCTTCGTCCGCCGCGCGCTGGCCGCGGCCGATGACGAGCAGCTGCTCGAATTCCTGCGCGATAATCGTCCGCTCTTGCAGCCGCAGCTCTTCCAGTTCCTGGAGGCGTTGGAGCAGGAATCGCGTGAGCAGGGCGAGGCCGAGGTGGCGGATCGCCTGGCGCTGATTCGGGCGCGGGCGCAGGAAGTCGCCGGCCCCTCGGAGGAGCCGCTGCACCTGGAGACCCCCTCCGCTGCGTCAAAACCCGCTGCGGCGCCCGGTGAAGGCCAGACGCCGAGCGGCCTCATCATCAGCCGGCGTTAGGAGCAGCCTGTCCGTTCCCCCGTTCACACGTCCGCACATGTGAACGGGGGATGTCGCGCAGGGGAGTGTTTTCAGACTCATCACCATCTTTGCACGAGGGGAGGGTCTCATGGGGTCGAAAAAACTGGTGCTGGTAGACGGCCACTCGCTGGCTTATCGGGCCTTTCACGCGCTGCCGCCCGACCTGCAGACCTCGAAAGGCGAGCTGACCAACGCGGTCTTTGGCTTCGCTTCGATGCTGCTCTCCGTGCTGCTGGAAGAGCGCCCTGATTATGCCATCGTGACTTTCGACAAAGGTCCCTCCTTCCGCGTGCGCGAGTACCCTGAATACAAGGCGCATCGTGAAAAGATGCCGGAAGAGATGCGCGGGCAGATGCAGCGGGTGCGGGAGTTCGTCGCGGCGCTGGGGATACCCGTGGTGGAAGTGGAGGATTACGAGGCCGATGACCTCCTGGGGACCCTGTCGCGGCAGGCCGCCGAAGCCGGCATTGACACGGTGATCGTCACCGGCGACCGCGATGCCCTGCAGCTGGTGGACGATCATGTGACGGTGCTGACCTCTGGGCGACGTTTTTCCGACACCCTGCGCTTCGACCCGGCGGCGGTGCGCGAGAAGACCGGCCTCGAGCCGCAACAGCTCGTGGATCTCAAGGCGTTGCTGGGCGACAAGTCCGACAACATCCCCGGGGTGCGCGGCGTGGGCGAAAAGGGAGCGACCACGCTGCTGAAGCAATACGGCTCCCTCGAGGGGGTCTACACACATCTTGAGGAGCTCCCGCCGCGCACGCAGCAGGCGCTCAAAGAGGGGCGTGAGTCGGCGCTGTTGAGTCAGCGCCTGGGGCGCATCGTGCGCGACGTCCCCGTGAAGCTGGATCTCGCGGCGGCGGCAGGCTGGCAAAAGGCCGATCGGGCCGCGCTGACCTCGCTCCTGCAAGAGCTGGAATTCCGCAGCCTCCTGTCGCGGGTCGCGAGCCTGCCCTCTGGCGGCATGCCGGAGGGACAGCTGCCGCTCTTCGGCGAGCTGGAAGGCGCCCAAGTCGCCGCCCCCGCGCCGGCGCTGGGTGACTATCACCTCGTCGCCGATGAGGCGACCTTGCAGGCGTTGGCAGAGCGCCTGCGCGCTGAGGCGTCGCTCCTCGCTGTGGACACGGAGACGACGGGCACTGACGCCATGCTGGCGACGCTGGTGGGTCTCTCGTTGACCCATCGCGCCGGCGAGGCCTGGTACGTGCCGCTACTTGCGCCCGCCGGTGAGCCGCGACTGACGCTGGAGCAGCTTCAGCGCCATCTTGGCCCGCTGTTCGCGGACGTCTCCCTGCCCAAGGTCGGGCACAACCTCAAATATGACGCCAAAGTCCTGCGCCGGGCCGGCCTGCCGCTGGCGGGCCTGTCCTTCGACACGATGCTGGCGGAGTGGCTGATCAACCCCGATTCGCCCAACCTGGGTTTGAAGAACCTGGCGTGGGCGCGGCTTGGCGTGCAGATGACGGAGATCACGACCCTCATCGGCAGCGGCAAGGAGCAGAAGTCCATGGACGCTATCCCGTTGGCGCAGGTCATGCCCTACGCCGCCGCCGACGCGGACATGAGCCTGCGCTTGATGCCGCTCCTGCAGGCCGAGTTGGAGGCGCACGCGCAGGAGCGGCTCTTGCACGAGCTGGAAATGCCGCTCATCGAAGTGCTCATGGACATGGAAATGACGGGAGTGCATCTGGACCTCGCCTGGCTGGAGGCGCTTTCCGCCGAGCTCGCCGGGCGCCTCGCGCGTTTGGAGGCGGACATCTACGAGCTGGCCGGCGAACCCTTCAACATCAATTCCACGCAGCAGCTCTCGGTGATTTTGTTTGAGCGGCTGGGCCTGTCGGCGCGCGGCGTGAAGAAGCTGCAGTCGGGGCACTATTCGACGCGGGCCGAGGTGCTGGAGAGCTTGCGCGGCTCCCATCCCATCGTGGAGCGCATTTTGGAGCATCGGGAGCTCTCCAAACTCAAATCCACGTATGTGGACGCCTTGCCCGCGCTGGTCCACCCGGAGACCGGGCGCGTGCATACCTCCTACAATCAAGTCGGGACCGTGACGGGACGGCTCTCGTCTGCCAATCCCAATTTGCAGAACATCCCCATCCGCACCGAAGAGGGGCGACGGGTGCGACGCGCTTTTGTGGCGCCGGCGGGCTGGGTGTTGATCAGCGCGGATTACTCGCAGGTGGAGCTGCGGGTGATGGCACACGTCTCCGAAGACCCGGGCCTGATCGAGGCCTTCCTGCGCGGGGAGGACGTCCACGCGCGCACGGCCGCGGCGGTGTTCGGCGTGCCGCTCTCCGAGGTGACTTACGACATGCGGCGGATTGCCAAGGCCGTCAACTTCGGGCTGATCTACGGTCAGACCGCGTATGGCCTCTCCGGGCAGATCGGCGTGAGCGTCCCCAAGGCGGAGGAGTTCATCACGCGCTATTTCGCCCAATTCCCCCGCGTGCGCGCGTACATGGAACAGGTGCAGCGCGAGGCGGCGCAGCGCGGCTACGTCGAGACCCTGCTCAAACGGCGGCGCTATTTCCCCGAACTGGCGCCGGGCAGCCCGGCCAGCGTCAATCAGCGGCAGGCCGCGCAACGGATGGCCATCAACACGCCCATTCAGGGCACCGCCGCCGACATCATCAAATTGGCGATGTTACGGCTTCACGCCGCGTTCAGGGAGCAGGGATTGCAGGCGCGGATGATCCTGCAGGTACACGACGAGCTGGTCGTCGAGGCGCCGGCCGAGGAAGTGCCGCAGGCGGTGGCGCTGATGCGGGCGTGCATGGAGGGCGCCTTCGAGCTGCGTGTGCCGCTCAAAGTGGACGTCGAGACGGGGGCGAACTGGGAGGAAATGCAGCCCTGGAAGGGCGCCTGACGTCTGCCAGGGCGCCCGAAATCGGCGGCTCATTTTCGAAGGGCGGCGCCCTCCAGCCAGACCTCCAGCGTGCGTCCGACCGCTTCCAGGCTCTCTGCCGACACTTTGTCGGGGGTGTCCTGGGTGGTGTGCCAGTACGGATAGTCGAAGTCAATGAGGTCCACCGCCGGAATGCCGCGCTCCAAAAACGGGAGGTGATCGTCGAGCAGGGTGTAGCGGGGCGTCGGGATGAAGCGCTCGCCATAGCCCAACGTCCCCGCCAGGCTCCAGAGCTGCTCGCGCAGCGCCGCGTCCGATTGACCCTCGTAGTAGAGCTGCTGATCAGCGTCGCCGACCATGTCCACCAGGATCATGGCCGTGAGCGGCGGCTCGCCCGCCTCTCCCCAGTGCTCCGCCATGTAGCGCGATCCCACGATCCAATCCCAGCCGGCGAGCCGACCGTTGTCCTCCGCGTCGAAGAAAGCCAGATATAGCCGGACGTCCGGCGCGCGCCAGTCGAGGACGCGGGCGAGCTCCAACAGCACCGCGACGCCGCTGGCGCCATCATTTGCGCCCATCACCGGCACGCTGGGATCTTCCATGTCGGCGGCGCGACGGGAATCGTAGTGTGCGCCGACGAGGAGGGCCGACGTGCCCTCGCCGCGCCAGGCGAGCAGATTGCGCACCGGTGTTCCCTGGTAGGTGAACGTCTGCTCCGCCGTCGTCCAACCTTGCGCCGCCAGCTCCGCCAGAATCATGTCGCCGGCCTGACGATTGGCCTCGCTGCCGGTGACGCGAGCCCCCAGGTCACATTGTCGTTGCACCCAGCCGAAGGCCGTTTCTCCCTCGAAGGTCAGCGGGGAGGGCGAGGGGGTCGGCGATGGGGGCGGGGAAAGCGGCGTGATGTCGCGGTGACTGGTCCCACAAGCGGCCAGTAGCGCCAGGCAGAGGAGTCCACTCAGCCGATACAGAGCGTTTTTCTGTCTCATGACATGGCGGCCTTTACCTTTTACAGCAGAAAGAGCATCCCCACGCCGCATATGGCGGCAAGGGTCCCGACGACGGCGCGCGCTGTGATGTGTTCCTGCAGCTGCCAGTGGGCGATGGGAAGCATCATCACGGGGCTGAGCGCCATCAAGGTCGAGGCGATGCCCACCTCGCTCAGCTGCACCGCCACGAGCGAGAGCGTCATCCCCAGGGATGGGCCGAAAATAGTCCCCAGCAGGACGGGATTGCGGGTTTGAGGGTCGCGCAACGCCCGAAGTGTGCTGCCGACCTCGCGCCGCGGCAGGGCAATGAGCCAGACGCTGAGGCTGGCGACCGTCACACGGATGAGGCTTGCCGACAGCGCGGGGAAATCGCCGGTCATGCCCTGCTTGGAGAGGATCAGTCCCACCGCCTGTCCCGCTGCTGCACCCAATCCGCAGAGGATGCCCGGCACCGACGCCCGACGCTGCGTGACGGAATCCTCCGCCGGTTGCTGCTCCAGCACTACCCATCCGACGCCGATGACGGTGATGAAAATGGCGAGCAATTCGGTCGTGTTCAGCGTCTCACCCAGGAAGAGCCACGCCAGGAGGACGCTCATGACGGGCGCGGTTGCCATCAACACCATTGCCAGGCGCGGCCCGATCAGCGTGTAGGCGTAGAAGAGCAGCCCGTCGCCTAGCGCCAGGCCGATGATGGCGGAAAGCGCGAGCCAGCCCCAGCGTTCCGGCGTGACGTGGGCCGGGAAGAACGTCCCTTCCAACAGGAAGTGAGTCAGACTGAGGCAGCCGGTCGCCAGCAGAAGCCGCAGGCGATTCACCGCTTGCGAGCCGATGCGTTGGGAAGCGCGCGCAAAAAAGAGCGACGTGAAGGTCCAGAGGGCAGCGGTTATCAGGGCGACCCATTCGCCAAGATGTGAATTCATGAGGACGCTCCTTGAAGGGGATGTCGGTAGCGCAGTCCGCTGCGGAGTACGCACCGGTAAGCGGCGATGCGCTCCGCGCGCAGGGGACGCCGGCTGCCCAGCGCCCATTTTGCTGCTTCGACGCCTGTTTGCCAGACGTATTGTCCCAGCAGCCAGAGGCGCAGGAGTTCGGCGATGAACACGCCGTGATACTTCCGCGCGTACTGCACCTTGCTCGTTTGGAAATGGATGTGCCGCGCGGCGACGACCTGTTCGCTGCTCTTGCCTTCATGGTGGATGATGCGCGCGGCAGGGACGTAGTGAATTTCCCATCCCGCCGCTTTGATGCGACGACACCAATCGAGCTCCTCCGAGTACATGAAGAAGCGCTCGTCCATCCCGCCGACCTGCGCGACGACTTCGCGGCGGGTGAACATCGCCGCACCGGTGATCCAATCCACCGGCTGACACACCTCGTCTGGCTGATCTTCCAGGTAATACTGGCGCAGGAGTTTGCGGGGGGCGAGTCCTTGCAACCAGGTGCTTTCCAGGAAGAGCACCGGCAGGGTAGGGAAGCGGCGGCGGGAGGACTGCACGGTGCCGTCGGGGTTGAGGAGTTGTGGGCCGAGCATCCCGGCGGCGGGGTGTTCTTTCGCGTAGTCAGAAAGCGTGGACAGAGCGGCCCCTTCGAGCTCCGTGTCGGGATTGAGGAGCAGCAGCTGCGCGCCGTGCGCTGCGGCCAGGCCCTGGTTGTTGGCCTTCGTGAAGCCAAGGTTGTTGGCGTTAGCGATGACGTTGACGTGAGGGAATTCATCACGCAGCATGGCGACGCTGCCATCGGTCGAGGCGTTGTCCACAACGATGACTTCTAACCCATCGCCCCCCTCCCATGCAGCGAAGATCGAGAGCAGGGCGCGGCGCAGCAAGTCACGCACATTCCAGCTCACGATGATGATCGAGAGCGAGGTTTCAGTAGGGGCGGCGGACGGCAAAGGTGGCGATCTCCTCTATGGCCTGCCGGTAAGGGGAAGGGGGGAAGTCGTTGAGCAAGGCGAGCGCCGTCTGGATGTGGCTCCTGGCGACGCTCATGGCGCTTTCGATGGCGCCGGACGCGCACAGATCGGCGACGAGGTCTCGCAGCATGTCGGTGTCCCCTGGCGTGCGCAGAATCTCGCGCACCCGGGGGTCTTCGGGATGCAGCTTCAAATATTCCAACACCGGCAATGTGACGAGCCCCTGCTGGAGATCGCTGCCGACGGGTTTCCCTAAGGTGGCTTCATCCCCCACGAAATCCAGGACGTCATCGGTGATTTGGAAGGCGCTGCCAAGCAGCGCCCCGAAGCGCGATAACGCGGCGATGTCCTCCGGTGCACTTTCGGCCATCTGCGGGCCGACTTCCATGGCCAGTGCAAACAGGGAGGCCGTCTTGGCGAAGATGCGGCGCTCGTAATCCTCATAGGTGGGCGTCTGGCCGCGTCTGCTGAAGAATTGGCTGAGCTCGCCCGCGCAAATGATCCCCAGGGTGTCCGAAAAACGTTCTACGACCTTGAGATTCTGTCCTTGCGCTGCCAGCACCGCCGCCCGGGCAAACACCCAATCCCCCGCGAGCACGGTCGCCGGCGTGCTCCATTGTGCGTTGAGGGTGGGATGCCCCCGCCGCATGGTCGCGTTGTCAATGAGGTCGTCATGGATCAGCGTGGCGGTGTGGAGCAATTCGACGCCGGCGGCGACCGGGATGACTCGCGCGAGCGGCGCTGAGCACAGATGGGCGGAGAGCAGCGTCAGGACGGGGCGCAGGCGTTTGCCGCCGCTGGCAATGACCCCCCGCAGGGCCTGTGTCACCTCTGGCGGCGCATTGGCGGGCATCTCCAGAAGTCGCGCCTCAACTTCTTGAAGCTCTGCTTGTAACAGGCTACGATATTGAAATTCGCTTTGTGTATTCACGGGTTTGATCGGACGGGCTGCTTTTGCCGCTATTATACCAGAAACGGCAGCGACGTCACAGAAGGCACGCGCGAGGGGCGGAATGTCGCGGCCTCTCGCAATGAGGGGGACTCCAACGGTAGCACGCCGACAAAATTGCGGTAGAATGCACTCGACGCTGGTAGATGGCAAGCGGAACACGGTTGATTGCTTTCGGGAGGCGCAGGTGAGACTTCGACGCAACGCAGCGAGCATAGCTGGCAGGTTTCTTTTCGCGCTGGGCGTGTTGCTAGGGGTCGTGTTTTTCGGCAGCGCGGTTTGGGCGGACATTGAAGCTTTTCTGTTCGACGCTTCTCAGAGAGCCGATGCGCCGCTGACGACGTTGCATTGCCCCGTGTTGATCACACCCCGTGAGGTCGGTGAGATTCGGGCCACTTTTGAGAATACGCTGGAGTGGACCATCAAGCCACGGGTTTATTTCCATGTGACCGACGGCTTTGTGTCCTTGATCCGCGAGGAGGCGCTCTTTCTCGAGCTGGCGCCGGGGGAAAAGCGCCAGCTGACCTGGCAGGTGACGACGGACGACGCCGCCTGGGAGTATTTCATCCTGGCGCGGGTGTACCAGGCGCCTGCCTATCCCTTGCCCTCGCGCACCTCGGCCTGTGGCGTTCTGGCGCTGGATGTCCCGTTTCTGACCGGCGGGCAGCTTGTGCTATTGACGCTGCTGGCGCTGGCGCTGTTGTTGGGTGGGGGCTTTTATCTGTGGTACCGGGCCCATCGTCCTCTGGAAGGGCGCTTGTCACAGGAAGGGATCGGGCGCGCGGCCCTCATGGGGTTGATAGCGCTGGGAACCGTTTTTGGCCTGGTCGGTCTCTGGTTGCCGGGCCTGATTTGTGCGATCCTGATCGTGCTGGTGATCGTGGTTTTGCTGGCGCGAGCGGCGATAGAGACGGCCTGAAGGAGCGTGAGCCGCTTCGTCCTGCTCATGGATTTTCTGTCTCTGGGAGACATAATCCAAACAGCTGACAGGCGTTCCGGGTGCTCGCGGCGGCGAGCGTCTCAACGGGGAGGGCGCGCGCTTCGGCGATCCGGTGTGCGATCAGCGGCAAATATGCCGGCTCGTTACGTTCTCCACGGTGGGGATGTGGCGGCAGATAGGGGCCGTCGGTCTCCAGCAGCAGCCGCTCCAACGGCGTCTGACGGGCGACTTCTTGCAATCCCGTCGCTTTGCGGTAGGTGACGGGGCCATCCATTCCAATGTAGAATCCCAACGCCAGGGCTTCTGTCAGCCGGGAAGGGCCGGCGGCGTAAGCGTGCAGCGTCCCCGTCCGGTCAGGCTCCCCCTGAACCCATTCCGCCAACATGGCCAACGTGTCTTCGTGGGCGTCCCGATCGTGGATGATGACGGGAAGCCGCAGGTCGGCGGCGAGTTCAAGTTGCTGCGCCAGGGCTTTCCGCTGTTGCGGCGGTTCCGCGCAGGGCCAGGAGCGGTGTGGCTGTCCGGGCCAGTAATAATCCAGGCCGATTTCGCCGATGGCCACGACGCGGGGATGGCGAGCCAGGTCCCGCAATTCCGTGAGGGCGTCCCCGGTGAGCGTGTCCGCATCGGTAGGATGGATCCCCACGGCGGCGTACAGGGCGCAGGGCTCGACGGTGAAACGTTCCGCCAGGGTCACGGCGGCGCGCGCTTCGGCGAGGGTGCTCCCCGGCAACACCGCGGCGCGTACACCCGCCGACGCGGCTCGCTCCAGCACGGCGTGGAGATCATCGGCATAGGCGGCGTTCTGAAGATGGACGTGGGTGTCAATCAGCATCATGGGCAGCGGCCTCCTGTGGTGGAATTGTAAATCCAGGGGCTCAGGGAGCAAGTTGTGACGAAAATTGGTCGTCAAAACTTATGTATTTCTAATGCGATGGTGTTATAATCTCGCACAGTATCCCCCTGGCGTTTTATCACCGGGGGAGCAAGTGCACAAGGAGGGGAAATTATGATACCCTGGTTCAATATGCAAGATCAAAATTTCGAGGCATTGTTGCATGAGATTCCGGCAGAATTGCCGATTCTGCCGTTGCGCAATACCGTGGCATTTCCGTTTATTGTGATGCCGTTGGCGGTGGGCATTCCGCGCTCGATTGCTCTGATCGAGGATGTGGAGCGGGGCAATCGTCTGGTGGGCCTCGTGACGATGAAGGACCCGTCGGTGGAGATTCCGGGGGCGGACGAGGTTTTCCAGGTTGGCACGGTGGCGGTGATCCATCGGGTGATGCGCGGTCAGGATGGGACGTTGACGGTGTTCATCCAAGGCCTGGAACGTTTCCGGGTCCAGCAGTGGACGCAGGACACGCCTTATCTGAAGGCGCGCATTCAGCTCACGCCGGACCTCGTCGCCGACACCGTCGTCGAGGAGGCGTTGCGCCGCTCTCTGATTGATGTGGCGACCGAGCTGGCCGCGTTGATTCCACAGTTCCCGGAGGAGGCCATTCGCTTCATCCAACAGCTGGAGGACGCGCGTTTGTTGGTCTACTTGCTGGCCTCCAACCTGCGGGTGGGCGTCGAGGACGCGCAGAAGATCCTGGAGATGGACGCCCTGACTGACAAGATGCAGTATCTCAGCCGGGTTCTGGCGCGGGAACTGGAAGTGCGGCAGGTGGGCCAGCAAATTCAGGAAAAAGCCAAGGAGGAGATCGAGAAATCGCAGCGCGAATACTTCCTCCGCCAGCAGATGGAGGCGATCCGCCAGGAATTGGGCGAAGGGGATGAGACCCGTCGCGAGGTTGAGGAATATCGCCAGAAAATTGAGAGCTGCGGTATGACCGAGGAGGCTAAAGAAGAGGCGCTACGGGAACTGGACCGCCTGGAGAAGATGCCGCCTCAGGCTGCAGAATATTGGGTCATCAAGACCTATCTCGACTGGCTGATTGCCCTGCCCTGGCAGGTAACGACGGAAGACCAGCTCGATATTGCCCATGCGCGTCGTGTCCTCGACGAGGATCACTACGACCTGCAGGATGTGAAGGAGCGCATCCTGGAATTCCTGGCCGTGCGCAAGCTGCGCGCGGAACGTGAGGCGGCCGCTTCCGAAGGCAAGGCCGAAGAAGGCGATGCTGAGGCGCAGCCGGGCAAAGGCAAGGCTCCGGCGCGCGATTTGCAGGGACGGGAGGAGAATGCCCTGGGCGCGATTTTGGTGCTTGTCGGGCCGCCAGGCGTCGGCAAGACCTCGTTGGGGCAGTCGGTGGCGCGCGCGTTGAACCGCAAGTTCACACGCATGAGCCTGGGCGGGATGCACGATGAGGCGGAAATCCGCGGACATCGGCGCACTTACATCGGCGCTATGCCGGGACGGATCATGCAGGCGATCAAGCGCGCTGAGGTCAAAAACCCGGTGTTCATGCTGGATGAGGTAGACAAGATCGGCGCGGATTGGCGCGGCGACCCTTCCTCGGCGCTGCTGGAGGTGTTGGATCCCCAGCAGAACCATGCTTTCCGCGATCACTATCTGGACGTGGATTTCGATTTGAGTCAGGTGCTCTTCATCTGCACCGCCAACACGACTTCGACCATCCCGGCGCCGTTGCTGGACCGCATGGAGATGATCTATCTCGATGGCTACACCGAGTATGACAAGGTGCACATCGCGCAGGAGTATCTCGTGCCGCGCCAGGTGCGGGTCAACGGCCTGCTGCCAGAGGAGGTCACCTTCAGTGAGGAGAGCCTGCGCCTGATCATCCGCGATTACACCCGCGAGGCGGGCGTTCGTGAGTTGGAGCGCGAGATCGGCAAGGCCTGCCGCAAGATTGCCACGCAGGTCGCCGAAGGCGCTGTGACCGGTACGGTGGCGGTAGGGCCTGAGCAGGTGCGTGAGTATTTGGGCAAGCCGCGTTATCGTTTCGAGGCGGCGCTGCGCACGGAACGCCCCGGTGTGGCGACAGGCCTGGCGTGGACGCCGACCGGCGGCGAGGTGATCTTTGTCGAATCGGCTTCGATGCCCGGCGGCGATGGCACGTTGATCCTCACCGGCAAGCTCGGCGAGGTGATGCGCGAATCGGCGCGGATTGCCTTGAGCTACGTCGAGGCTCATACTAAGGAATTGGGGCTTTCGCCTGAGGCTGTCCGCGGCAAGATTCACCTGCACGTGCCGACTGGCGCGGTGCCGAAGGATGGTCCTTCCGCCGGTGTGACCATGGTCACGTCGCTGGTGTCGTTGCTATCGCGCCGGCCGGTGGACCCGCAGGTGGCGATGACTGGCGAGGTGACCCTGCAGGGGCAGGTTTTGCCCATCGGTGGGTTGAAGCTCAAGATCCTGGCGGCGCATCGCGCTGGCCTCAAGAAGGTCATCTTCCCCAAGCTCAACGAGATTGACCTCGATGACGTGCCGGAAGAGGTGCTCAAGGACCTGGAGCTGATCCCGGTGGAAGACATCCTGGAAGTGTTGGAGCATGCCCTTGTCCCGGCGCCGGAGCAACCTGTGGCCGTGGAGGAGCCCTCCGAGGCGATGCCTCCATCCTCGCCTGCCAGAGAAATCAACGTCGTGGTCGAGGAACCTCCTGCTGAAGAAGAGGAAGAGCCGGAGCCCCCGGAAATTGAGTTCTGATTCGTAGTCGTGACAGCCGGCAACACGGAGGCGTTGCCGGCTGTTTTTTTTGTCGGAGCGACGATTGGCAGAACGCGGCGCGCGGTGTTGACAAATCTGGGATGTCAGGTTACACTATTTTCATCGTTTTCGGCTAGTTTTTGACTTGTTTCCGGTACCCTATCACACGTGTTGAGCATGAGGAGAGAGTCCATGACCAGTAAAGTATTATTCCGCAATTGCCGTTTTCTGATCACCCAACCTACACCCTTCGGCGGCATTTTGGAGGACGGCGCCCTGTACATTGAGGGGCCTATCATCAAAGCGATTGGGCCATCTAAGGAACTCGAAGCGCAGTATGGGCAGCAGCCTGATGTGGACATCGTGGATGCGCGAAACAAGATCGTGATGCCAGGGCTGGTGGATGCGCACAACCATGTCGGCGAAGCGCACATGTTCCACATTTTCGGGTGGCTTCAAACGCCCCTGACCGGCATCGTAGATACGGCCATTCGCGTGCTCTGGCCTGCCTACAATTGGTTTACTGAGGAAAGCGTGTACGACCTCACGTTGTTGGGGATCCTCAACGGGCTCAAGCACGGCACCACGACTGTGGCTAACGCTTTTACCTTCCCCGATGCCGTTTACCGCGCCTCGTTGGAATCCGGGGTCCGCACTGCCATCCACGTCCAGACGATCACCAGCGTCAAACTCGCCGATGCCCGCCATGGGCAGCTGGTGCCTTATCTCTCTGAAGACGAGTACCTGGCGCTGACCGAAGAAGCGATTCAGAATTACCACAACACCGCTGACGGCCGCATTCGGATTGGCGTCCATCCTAGCGCCACGTATAACTGCACGCAATCCATGCTCGCGCGCGGCATGGCGCTGGCGGAGAAATACGATGTGCAGTTCTGCACGCACGTGGCCGAAGCGCCCGACGAGAAGACGCGCGCCGATGCGACCTGGGCTGATGAAGGGGGGCAAATCCAGCATCTGCGGAATCTGGGGCTGTTGACGCCGCGCACGCTTTTCTATCATGGAGCGGCGTTGAATGAGGCGGAAATTGATATGATGGCCGAGTACGGCGTGGCCATTGCCCACTGCCCGCCGACCAATTCCATTTTGGGCAATTGCGCTTATCTGCCTTACATGCTGCACAAGGGCGTCAAGGTGGGCCTGGGGACGGATTTCCCCACGCACAATTTGTTCAACGTGATGCTCTCGGTCTCGCAGCAACACGCCATCATGCCGCGCCCCATGCGGGGCCTGCTGCCGTGGACGCCCTATGAACTGGCGACGTTGGGCAGCGCGCGGGCGCTGCGCTGGGAAGATCAAATCGGCACGCTGGAGGTCGGCAAACGCGCTGATGTGGTGACGATTGATCTGACCTGCAACACCAGCCTCTTCCCCCTCAACGTGGGAACGTTGATGCTTTTCCTTTCGGTCAATGGCCCCGGCACCGAGGTGACCGACGCCCTGGTAGATGGGCATTTCTTGCGCCGCGACGGCAAATTCACGTTCCTGGACGAAGCCGAGATCATGGGCCGCGCCCAATACTGGTGTGACAAGTTCACGGCAGATTACATGCAGGCGCAGGCCGAAGGTCGGCCCATGTTCGAGCGCGTTCACGAAGAATATCAGCGGCTGTGACCCCGCCCGGCAATAACAACAAGGACGAGATGCGCTCTCGTCCTTGTTTGCTGTAGGGCCGTGTGGAAGCGTGCTTTTCGTCAACTGGCAGATTACGTCAGATGAGGTAAGATAATAGCGTAGAGCTAACTTGTTAGAGGAGGACGCGGCATGACTTCTGGGACAAATCTTAAATGGTGGCAACGGGGCGTTATCTACCAGATCTACCCCCGCAGTTTCAAGGACACCAACGGCGACGGCGTCGGCGACCTGCAAGGCATCATCGAAAAACTCCCCTATCTGGAGCGGTTGGGTGTGGACGCGATTTGGCTCAGCCCCTTCTACCCCTCGCCCATGGCGGATTTTGGCTATGACGTGGCGGATTATTGCAACGTGGACCCGCTCTTTGGCGACCTGGAAATCTTCGACCGGCTCGTGGCTGAGACGCACGCCCGCGGGATGAAGCTCATCATTGACTGGGTGCCCAATCACACCTCGGATCAGCACCCGTGGTTCATCGAGAGCCGCAGCAGCCGCGATAATCCCAAGCGCGACTGGTATATCTGGCGCGATCCCAAGCCCGATGGCAGCCCGCCTAACAACTGGGGCAGCTTCTTTGGCGGCCCGGCGTGGACGTTCGATCCGCAGACGGGGCAATATTACCTGCATCAGTTTGTCAAGGAACAGCCGGAGCTCAACTGGCGCAATCCCGAGGTCAAGGCGGCGATGCTGGAGACGCTGCGCTTCTGGATGCGGCGGGGGGTGGACGGCTTCCGCATGGATGTGATCGGCCTCATCATCAAGGACGCCGGGTTGCGGGACAATCCGATCAATCCGCACGCGCCCGCCGATTTGCCGGCAAACGATCTCTTCAGACGGCTGCTGCCGGTCTACAACATGGATCAGGACGAAGTTCACGCCGTCATCCGTGAGATTCGGGCGACCCTGGACGAGTTCCCGGATCGTTGCGGCATCGGCGAGCTGTGGGGGCCGCTGGATCGGTGGGTCAAGTATTATGGCGAGCACGGCGAGGAGCTGCAGCTGCCCTTCAACTTCCGCCTCATGGATGGGATGGGGTTCAGCAGCATGACCTGGGACGCGCAGGCGCTGCGGGAAGTGGTGGATGCGTTGGAGGCGACCCTGCCGGACTTTGCCTGGCCCAATTACGTGTTGGGCAATCACGATCGCACGAGGATGGTGACCCGCTTTGGCGGGGAAGCGCAGGCGCGCGCGGCGGCGATGTTGCTGCTCACGTTGCGGGGGACGCCGACGCTCTACTACGGCGACGAGATTGGCCTGCCCGATGTGCCCATTCCGCCGGAGAAGATCCAGGATCCGCAGGGGCGCAACCTGGGGCCGGAGCGCAGCCGTGACGTCTGCCGCACGCCGATGCAGTGGGACGCTTCCCCGAACGCGGGTTTCTGCCCGCCGGAGGTGGAGCCGTGGCTGCCGGTGACGGCTGACTACAAGACGCGCAACGTCGCCGTGATGTCGCAGGATCCCACTTCCATCCTGACGCTCTATCATCAATTGCTGGCGCTGCGCCAGGAGACGCCGGCCTTGTTTGGCGGCAGGTATCGCCCGGTGGATGCCGGGGTGCCGTCCGACTGCTACGTCTACGTGCGGGAAGCAGACGGCAGCCGGTATCTCATCGCCCTCAACTTTGCGGCTGAGCCGCGCACCCTCGCGCTCGCAGAGGCAGAGGAGGGGCGGATC
>JAGPHL010000143.1:3975-6801 GCA_018055515.1 Anaerolineae bacterium | reverse complement strand
ACCAGGATTGCCAGCAATTCCAGCCCGGCAGCGACCCCGAAAACCCGCCCCAGCCCTAACGTGTCGGAAAGCCAGCCCGCCAGGGGGATGGTGATCAACGGTGCCAGCCCCCACCCCAACGCCATCAACAGCGATTGGACGGTAGAGGCCCAGGACTCCGGCGCGCGCTCATCGCCGAGACTCACCGTGGTGGGGAAGTACAGGCCAAACCCCACGCCCTTCAGCATCGCCCACAGCAGCAAAATCGCCGGCGAGCGAGACAGGGAATAACCCAAAAACGCCAGCCCCATCAATGCATAAGAAATGATGAGCGTCTGCGGTTTGCCGATACGCCGGGCCAGCGCTCCCACAAACTGCATCCCCGGCAACTCCGCCAACGCCGAGAAGCCAAAAAGCCCGCCGATCATCCATTCCGCCCCACCGAGGGCGTCCATGTAGACGCCGGAAAAAGTGACGTAAAGCCCTTCGCCCGCGCCGATGAGGAAATTGGCGATCATCAGCGCGAGGAGACCGTGATCACGGAGCAGATTCCGCAGGGGCGCGCGTTCCTCCTGCCGATCAATGCGGGCTTCCTCCAATCCCTGAGCGACGAGCACCACCGGCACGAACACGAGGGCGCCGACAACAAACATCGCTTCAAAGCCCTCGCGTTGCCAGATGGCGCCCGTCGCCAACGCCGTGAGCGCAAAGCCCAACGAGCCCCACACCCGCAGCTTGCCGTAGTCCACCTGATAACGCACCGCCATCCGCGCCACGAGACTATCGGCAATGGGGGTAGCGACGCTCTGCACCACCGACATCAACACCACGACGGGCAGAATGAGCGCAAACGTCCGCGCGCCCCGCAGTAAAAAGATGGCCACGCCCGTCAAAATCAGGCCGAGCGTGAGGATCGGCCTCTTCCAGCCCGTGCGGTCGGCAAATGCCGAGGCCGCCGGCGCGACAGTGAGACGCATCAGTGGCATCAACGCTCCCAGCAGTCCGATCTGGAAGCCGGTCAGTCCCAGGCGCGAGTAATGGACGTTCAAATAGGGCGTGCAGACGGCCATCGCGCCCCAATAGCACAGATAATACAACCCGCCGTGCCAGGCGGGAGTGGTAGGACGAAGTAGCCCAGCAGTTCGTTTCATCAACCCACCTCTCGCTCCTCCCATCACCCGGCCAGCCGCAGCACCAGCCCCTCGTGGGGATCGAGCGCCAGCGCTTTGAGGATCACCTCGCCGCGGCGGCGCATCCCCGTCGCCAGGGCGATCTCCGCCCGCGATGCGACGGCGCTCAAGTCGAGGGTGTGTGCGGCGCCCCCAAAGTTCAGCACGACGAGGAAACGCGCGCTCCCCGGCGCGGTGCGCGTGTATGCATACACCTCTGCCGCTCCGGTCCCGACGGTGGCATAATCGCCGCCTGCCAGCGCCGGCTCAGCCCGTCGTAGCGACAGCAACGCGCGGAACAACGCCAGCATGGACGCCGGATCCTGCTCCTGGACGGCGACGTTACGGGTCGCGTAATCCGCCGCCAGCGGCAACCACGGCGTCACCCCCGGCGCGGTGAACCCGGCGTTGGGCGAAGCCTCCCATGGCATGGGGGTGCGCTCCGGATCGCGCCCCACGACCGCCGCGAGCTCCGGCTGACGCACGGCGGGCGGATCCTGGATGAATTCCGGCGGGATGGGGACATTCTCCATGCCGAGCTCGTCGCCATAATAGCAGGTAGGTGTGCCGCGCAAGGTCAGCAACAACATCTGCGCGACGCGGGCCTGCAATGGCCCCACCCGGCTGGCGACGCGAGGTTGATCGTGATTGCCCAGGACGTAGTTGGGCCAGCCGCCCTGCGGCACCCCGGCCTCGTAGAACTCGACAGCGGCTCGCACGTCATGCGCCGTCCACGGCGCGCGGATGAGATCGAAGTTGAAGGGCAGATGACATTCGTCGAGGGCGTCGCCGTAGTAGTGCAGGTACTCGCCCGGCGCCCACGTCTCGCCGATCAGCACCCGGTCGCCGGGGTAAGTCTCCAGCAGACGCCGCATGGCCCGAATGAGCTCGTGGACTTCGGGCTGATTGCGCGAGTACACGGGCTTGAGGCTGTCGGCGGGATTGACGCCGTCCCAGTCGGGGTTGGGCGGATTATCGCGCAGCGCGGCGTCCTTGATCATCATGGTGATGACGTCCACGCGGAAGCCGTCCACGCCCTTGTCGAGCCAGAAACGCATCACCTCGAGCATCGCCGCGAGCACGGCGGGGTTGCGATAGTTCAGCTCCGGCTGATGCGGGTCGAATTGGTGGAGGTAATACTGCCCGGTGAGCGGATCGAACGTCCACGCCGGGCCGCCGAAGGCGCCGAGCCAGTTGTTGGGCGGCCCGCCATCCGGCCGGGGATCCCGCCAGATGTACCAGTCCCGCCGGGGATGCTGCCGGCTGCTGCGCGATTCGAGGAACCAGGGATGCTCATCGGAGGTGTGATTGGGCACGAGGTCAAGGATCACCCGCAAGCCGCGGGCGTGCGCTGCCTCCAACAGTCGGTCGAAATCGGCCATCGTCCCAAACAGCGGATGAATGCCCGTGTAATCCGACACGTCGTAGCCGAAATCGTGCATCGGCGAGGGATAGATGGGCGAAATCCACACCGCGTCCACCCCCAGGCTGCGGACGTAATCCAGGCGCTGCAGGATGCCCGGCAGGTCGCCGACGCCGTCGCCGTTGCTGTCCTGAAACGAGCGCGGGTAGATCTGGTAAATGACGCCACTTTGCCACCACGGAACGTGCATCAGGTCGTCTCCTTCGAAAATAGAGATCAGCGGGTCAGCAGTCAGCGAATCAGCGAAAAGGCGAA
>JAGPHL010000143.1:0-3875 GCA_018055515.1 Anaerolineae bacterium | reverse complement strand
CAGGTTGAACAATTACCGAGAAAGATTGTAATCGCAACGAGCAGGAAAACAAGGAAAGTTTACTTGCACCATTCGACCGGGCTGCTGGCAAAACCATCCCCCTGCGAGCAGGGCAGGGGGATGGTCGAGACGACATCCGCCGGGACAGGCCGGCGGCGAGCGCTCCCAACATCAGGTCGCGTTCACCTGCCGGCGACCTTGCGACGCACTTCTGGGGCCGTCGCGCAGGCCAGAGCCTCTTGCGCGAGCCGCTGCGCCTCCGTCAGGGTCAGATCGCGCACTTGCGCTTTGACCATGGGAATGGCCGGAACGCTGATGCTCAACTCGTCCACGCCGAGGCCGAGCAGGATGGGCACAGCCTGCGGGTCAGCGCCCAGCTCGCCGCACACGCCAACCCACTTGCCGGCGGCATGAGCCCCTTCCACCGTGTGCTGAATCAGCCGGAGAACGGCCGGATGCAGCCCATCGGACTTCCCCGCCAGGCTGGGATGGGTGCGATCCATGGCCAGCGTGTATTGGGTCAAGTCGTTGGTGCCGATGGAGAAGAAATCCACTTCACGCGCAAAGACCTCCGCCAGCAACGCCGCCGAGGGGACCTCCACCATGATGCCAACTTCGATTTCGGGGGCGTAAAGCTCCGCCCGCAGCTCCTCGACGATGGCCCGCGCCGCCTGCCATTCCGACAGGTCGGCGACCATGGGGAACATGATGCGCAGCTTGCCATACGAGGCCGCGCGCAAAATGGCCCGCACCTGCTGTCGGAGCAGGTCGGGACGCGCCAGGCACAGCCGGATGCCCCGCTCACCCAGGAAGGGATTTTCCTCCGGTGCCATGTTGATGTACGGCAGAGGCTTATCCCCTCCAATGTCGAGGGTCCGAATGATGACGGGTTTGCCCTCCAGGGCCAGGGCAATGTCGCGGTAGACCTCGAACTGCTCCGTTTCTGTTGGCGCGGAAGCGCGATCCAGGAACAGGAATTCCGTCCGCAACAACCCCACCCCTTCAGCGCCGGCCGCGTGCGCCTTGCGCGCGTCCGCCACACCGCCAATGTTCGCCACAATTTCGACGCGATGGCCGTCGCGGGTCACCGCCGGCTCTGCCGAGGACGCCTGCGCGGCCAGGCGGCGCGCCTGATACAGCCGCTGCGCCTCCTGCGCGCGCGCCAGCGTCTCCGCGTCCGGCTCGATCACCAGCGTGCCGGCGACGCCGTCCAGGATCGCTAGCGTGCCGTTGTCGAGCTTCAACACGTCCTCGCCGACGCTCACGACCGCCGGGAAACCCATCGCCCGCGCAATGATCGCCGCATGGGCAGTCGGTCCACCCACCGCCGTGCAAAACCCCAACACCCGCTGGGGATCCAGCGACGCCGTGTCCGAGGGAGAAATGTCGTGCGCCACCACCAGCACCGGATGGTCAGGCAGCTGAATGGCCTCCGAGGTGTCGGCGCCGACCAGCAACCGCAACACGCGATAGCCCACGTCATGGATGTCCGCCGCGCGCGCCGCCAGCAAGGGATCGTCGAGCGCCGCCATCATCCTGGCCCGCGCCTCGATGGCGGCCTGCCATGCCTGCGCCGCGTTGTGTTGCCGCTCGATGTTGGCGTAGACCGCTTCCAGAAGGTCGGGATCTTCCAGCAGCTCCAGATGCACCTCGAAGATCGCGGCCTCGCTGGCAATGGCCTGTCCGAGCAGCTGCGCCCGCAGCTGTTGGAGCTGCACCCGCGCGGCCTCCAGCGCCTGCTGAAGCAAAGCACGCTCCTGGTTGACGCCCGTAAAGGTGTCGCTTACCGTGATCTTGGCGCGTTCCAGGCGGAAGATCGGGCCGATGCCGAAACCGGGCGCCGCCGGAATGCCACGGAACAAGCGTTGGGGCAGCCCCGGCTCGCTCGCACACGGCGCGGCGGCCGCTGCAGGCGCGGGCGTCACCGCTGCCGGTTTTTGAACCTCGGGAACAGGCGCCGCCGCAGGCTCGCCCGTCCCTTCTCCCAGGCCCTGCTCGATGATCGTCTGCAGCGCCAGGGCAGCAACGTCCTCGTCCTCACCTTCGACTTCCAGGCGCACCACGCCGCCGGATTCCACCCCCAACGTGAGCACAGAGATCAGGCTTTTGGCGTTCGCCTGTTTGGCGCCATGCCCGATGCGGACAGCAGATTTGAAGGTCTTGGCTGTATTGACCAGGACTTTGGCCGGCCTGGCGTGCAAGCCGGTAGGATTGTGCACCACGATTTCAAATGTCTTCACTTGAAAGCCGCCTTTCTGTAAAGGAAAATGCACGTCACCCTTAACGGCTGTTCAGTCGAGCCCGGCCCCCGCCTCCAGCCGACGCACGACCACCCGGTCCAAGAAAGAAGAGACCAATGCCAGGTCGCCCACCGTCGTGCCGGGGAGGCTGGCAGCGGCCGTGCCACAGGCAATCCCCCAGCGCAACACCTCCGGCAGCGGCAAGTCGTGGCTCAAGCCCCACATCACGCCGGCGACCGCGCTATCTCCCGCCCCGATGGGATTGCGTTCGGTGATCACCGGGGCGGCGCCGACCCAGCAAGCGCGCCCGTCGGAGAGCAGGGCGCCGGCCTTGCCAAATGACATGTAGACGTGCGCCACGCCCAGCGCATGGATGGCCGCCACCGCCGCCTGGGAATCCTCTGGAGAAGTAACCGGGATGCCGGTCAGCTCCGTCGCCTCAAAAGCGTTGGGCTTGACCAGGTAAGGGCGGACCTCACAAGCGCGCTTGAGGGGCTCCCCGCTCGTGTCCAACACCGCGCGGCCCCCCGCACGCTGCACGCACTCGATGATCTCGGCGTAGAAAGTCGGCGGCAGGCCATGGGGCAGGCTGCCCGAGAGCACCCACCAATCGCCCGGCTGCGCCAGGGAGGCCACTTTGGAGAGCAAGGCAGCTTTCTCCTCCGGCGAGATCACGGGACCGGCTTCGTTGACTTTGATGTGTTGAGGGAGCCTCTCGCTGACGATGCTCACGTTAGTGCGGGTTTCGTCAGCAATCTCCACAAAGTCCGTGCGGATTCCCAGCCCGGCGAGTCCGTGCGCGATCCGCGCGCCCGTCCCTCCCCCGACAAACCCCAACGCGACGCTCTCGCCCCCCAGCGCGTGCAGCGCCCGGGAGACGTTGAAACCCTTGCCGCCGAAGTCAAGCCGCACCACCGTCGCCCGCAGCACATCGTTGAAGCGGATCTCCGGCACGGTGAGTTCGCGATCCAGGGCAGGATTGAGGGTCACGGTGTAGATCATGTCAGCCCTGCCAGAAAGTTTCGATCAGACGCCGCTCGGCCTCGTTCGTCCAGACGTGACCGGGGCCCATCGCTGCGCCGATGTCGGGATATTGCTCCGCCAGTTCCGCCAGTCCCAGCAGCGGCAGGCCGATGAGTTGCGGATAGATGACGATCTTGCCCGCAAAGCGGCCTTCCATCATCGCCCGCGCCCCTTCCGCGGCCACGTTGAGGCCGCCCACCGCCGCCACCGAGCGGTTAGGGGAGAGCTTCCCCGCCAGCGCTTTGTTGATCACCAGCTGCTGATCGGCCAGGGTGGAGCCGGAGGTGCCGGTGAATTGGGCATTGTGCAGATAGATGAGGCTCAGGTCCAGCGGCGCATACGTCCCATTGGGCACGCCCGCAAAGAACACCAACATGCCGTCGGCCTTCAGCAGGGTCGCCGCGTCGGCCATCACCGCCGCGGCGGGAACCGACACCACCACGTCGTCGGCGCCCTGCCCGCCGGTCAACTCCCGCACGAGCTCCGCCAGCGACTTTTTCACCGCATTGGGATTGAAGATGACCAGCGTTTTGCCGTGTTGCGCGGCAAGCGGGGCGAATTGGGCCTCCAGGATCGCCAAACGCCCGGCGTTGACATCGGTAGCGACGACCA
>JAGPHL010000142.1 GCA_018055515.1 Anaerolineae bacterium | reverse complement strand
AGGTTACAACGCCAGATGTCTTCTGGCGTGTCTTACGGCGAGCAGCTGGTTTATGATATTGAACGGCTGAAGCGGCATTTTCCGGCTGTGCCGGTGTGGGTAATTCTCATTGATGCCGACGAGGCCGGGCTTGCGGCGGAGGCTCAAACGCCCTGAACCGGCGTGACGATCCCGCCACTCACTTCGAGCACCAACGCATTCTTGCGAAAGCTCGCCGGGAAAAGCTCCACATCGGTGGTGGCGAGGATGGTCTGTTCTACCTGGCCCAGCAATCCCAACAAGGTGCCGCGCCGCGCGCGATCCAGCTCGGCCAGGACTTCATCGAGCAACAAGACCGGCGTATCGCCGGTGATTTGTTGCAGCCAGTGCAGCTCCGCCATCTGCCAGGCGAGCACGGCGCTCCGCTGCTGCCCGCGTGAACCGAAATCCCCCAGATCCACGCCCTCCGAGAGGAAGCGAATGTCGTCCCGGTGCGGTCCCATCAAAGTCACGCCGCGCGCCAACGCCTTCCCCCGCTCCTGGAGCAGCATCTCCCGGTACAGGGACTCCAGGGCAACCAAATCGGGGTGATGCTGCGGGACCTGTTCCGCGGCGAGTGCCAGCCGATATTGCACTGCCTGCGGCTGCGCGGCGGCAAACCCCGCACGGTATTCCAGCTGTAACCAGGCTTTGCCGCCGGTCAATTCCTGATGAAAACGGTCGGCGTGCAGGGAAAGCGCCAGCAGGGCGCGCTGACGGTAGACCGCCAGCAACACTCCCGTCTGGGCGAGAACACCCTCCAGCGGCTCGAGCTGCGCGCGATCACCGCCGTGGTCACGCAAATGCCGCAAGAGCGCGTTGCGGCGGCTGAGCGCGGATTGGTAGCGCGCGAGCGCAATCACGTACTCCGGATACAGCTGCGAGAGGAGATCGTCAAGGCGCCGACGGCGCCCTGCCGGCGGACCGCCGGGCAACCCCACGTCCTCCGGCAAAAACAGCACCGTGTTCAAATGCCCGGCCAGATCGGCGCGGCGCACGGGATGGTTGTTGATGCGAATCCGCTTCCCCAGGCGTGCCTTGCCGTTGTTCATCTGAGCGCGCTGCAGCGTGATCTCGAGGGTCTCAGTCTGCCGCGCCTTGACCACTTCCGTCTGGACCTGCGCGAAAGGCATTCCAGCCTGGACGGCGGTCCAGTTGAGCAAATGCTGATCCGTCGCCGCGAGCGGCGAATGTCCCAGCGCAAGATACGCCAGGGCTTCCAACAAACTGGTCTTGCCCTGCGCATTGGCGCCCACAAGCAAAATCGGCGCCGCCGGCAGGTCAAGTTCCAGGCGGGTATAAGTGCGAAAATGACGCAGGCTCAGACTTCGGACGTACATGGCCTGGACATTGTAGCACGGATGCGAGGAAGCGCGAACAAAACGCCGAATGATGTTGCCTTTGGCGCGCCCTTGGGTAGAATGAGGCCGTGCCAACGCCATTTCAACATCTCAATTACGCCAACATGATCCTGGAGGCGCCGGAGCTGCCCTCAGCCTTGCGGGAACAGTTTCAGCGCCACAGCGGCGCGTTCTTCCTGGGGAACACCGCCGCGGATGTCCAGACGGTGACCGGGCAACCGCGCCCCACGACCCATTTCTACCGCATCCCGCCCTCGGGAAATCCCCGCGGGGAAGTCGCCCTGCTGCGCGCCTATCCCACGCTTGCGGATCCCTTGCAGCTGTCGCCTGAGCACGCCGCCTTCATCAGCGGCTATCTGGCGCACCTCGTCTGGGATCAACGCTGGGCGTGGGACATCTACTGCCGCTACTATTACCGTCTGCCCGGCAGCGACGACCGGCTCGCCTGCCTCGTGGAGCATAATGCGCTGCGCGTGTGGCTGGATCGTCAGGCCGAGGCGCAGCTGGAAACGCGGCCCTGGCTTCTGCCCGCCCTGCAGCAGACGCAGCCGGGGGATTGGCTCCCCTTTGCCGGCCCCGACGCGCTGCGGACGTGGCAGAGCTGGATCGTGGAGCAGCTGGCGCATCCAGGGACCGCACAGACCGCCGCGGTGTTTGCCGCGCGAGATGGCGTCCCCGTGGAGCAGCTGGAGCAGGCCACCCAACGCCTGCGCGTCCAGGCGGAATCGGCCGCCGTCCCCCCGCCGTTGCAGGCGGTCGCGCCGTATGAAACGCGCGCCTTGCAGGAGAGCCTTGCCGTGCTGCGTCGCTTCTGGCGCTGCAAGCCGGAATTCTGGGAAAGCGAGCTCCCATGGCTGAACGAACTCACGCTCGCCGGTCCGCCGCTCGCGGCAGCCCCCCTTCGCCATGGCTGATCCCACGAGCTCCAGACGCTATCTGCCGCTGAGTGCGCTGCAGCCCAGCCAGCTCTACATCAGCGTCGCCAAACTCACCGCCGTCGAAGCGCAATGGCAACCCCCCTTGCTGGAAACGCTGGAACCGATCCCCATCAAAGCGCTCGACGGCCGGCTGGTGCTTACCGACGGGCACACGCGCGCTTACGCCGCCTTTCGGCATGGCTTCACGGAAGTCCCCATCGTCTGGGATGAGGATGCGCTGGATTGGGACGCTTACCGCATCTGCGTCGCCTGGTGTCTGGAGGCAGGCATCACGACGGTCATGGATCTGGCGGGACGTCTCCTCGCGGCTGAAGATTATGAGGTGTTGTGGCACGAGCGCTGCCGGGTGATGCAGGCAACGCTCGCCGCGCGCCGCGAGGCCAACGGATCGGGGACATAAACCAGGGGCGGTAGTCATCCTTCAACCGTCACCGCCGCGTAAGGGGCTCAGAGCGAAAAGGGGTCTTCCGTATCCGGGACATCGGCGAGCTCTAAGGATGCGGGACGCGGCATCGTGCGCCACCATCCCATCAAGCCCGCGAACACCAACACCAGCCCCCACAGCAACTGCGGCAGATCGTACATCGCGATCATCCCCAGCACCGAAGTCAACAACGCCAGAAAGGTGAGGTCCGATTGCCGCTGCTGCAGCATGGCGAGGTAATCCAGCATCACGAAGGCGGTAAAGGCCAACACCAGGCCCCCGGCAGCCATCAACAATCCACTCATCACCCGCAAAAGCGGCCGTTGGCGGCGCTGAATGACGCTGCTCTGCAATTCGGCGACCTCATTGACAAAGGATTCGGCGTCTCGCCAATCCCATCCCTGTCGCCTTGCGATCTCAAAGGTGACCGTTTGCGGCTTGATGCCGCCCGCCAGCTGCTCCACCACATAGGTTTCGAGAGCGGCCTGGGTTTCGAAGGCGTCTACGGGATCGTCCATTGCAGATAGACCCTCTCATGCGACTGGGAATGCGTAGCACTCAGCGATCAGCGCGGTCTCGTGTTTGCGCAAATGCACCCAAGGCGGACCTTCGTATACGTCGCCGATCAGCGCCAGTAACATTCTATAAACCAGTTCATTCATTATAGCACAGAAGGTGGAAGCGGAGACCGAACTGACGGAAGGGCTTCGCCTTGAGACCCTGGGGTCTCCCGGAGAGATAGATACTGACGAGCGGACGTCCCAAAGACTTCTCACAAGTGGCCCGGACAGGGCTTGACAATCTCAGCGTTCTGTGCTATAAATGGGGGCATTACAGGCTGCGATCGGGAAAAGTAAGCGTCGCAACGCGGTTTCAGAGAGCCGGGGCAAGGTGAGAGCCCGGTACCGGCGCCGACGTTGAATGGACCCGGGAGCCGCTCGCCGAACGGGGGATGCCCCTCAGTAGTCCGAGCCGGAGGCGCTACCGTTATCAGAGCGCAGGGTATCGCCGCAGAGGCTGTACCCGAAAAGAGTGGGGCTGGCTGGGAACGCGCATCACAAGCGCGTTTTTTGTTAGATCCGGCCCAACAAGGGTGGCACCACGGGCAAAACGCTCGTCCCTGACCAGGGATGGGCGTTTTTTGTTTGCGTGATGCGGGATGCCATCACCCATTACCTTTATTCCCTGGCCCGCCTTTTCGCCTTATCGCTTTTTCGCCTTTTCGCCTTATCGCTTTTTCGCTCATACAAGGAGGAGCTCATGAACCATCAACGTAAACGTATTTTGACCGGAGATCGCCCTACGGGGAAATTGCATTTGGGCCATTATGTCGGTAGCTTGAAGAACCGCGTGGCGCTGCAAGACGGCTACGAATGCTACTTCATCATCGCCGACCTGCACACGCTCACCACCCGCCCGGAGAAAGAGCACGTGGAAGGACTGGCGCACAACATCTACGACGTTGTGCTCGATTATCTCGCCGTGGGCATTGACCCGGAACGCAGCACCATCTTCCTGCAGTCCGCCGTCCGCGAGACCTTCGAGCTGCAATTGCTCTTCGGCAACCTGGTGACGCTGCCCCGCCTGACCCGCCTGCCGAGCATCAAGGAGATGGCGCGCGCTGCCAACATGGACGATGAAACCGTGCCCTTCGGCCTCATCGGCTATCCCGTGCTGCAGGCCGCCGACATTCTGTTGCCGCGCGCACACCTGGTCCCCGTGGGAAAGGACAACGAGGCGCACGTCGAAATCACCCGCGAGATCGCCCGCCGCTTCAACCGCCTGTATGAGGCTGAAGTCTTTCCCATCCCCGAAGTGATGATCGGCGACGTCCCCACCCTCATCGGCACCGACGGCCAGGCAAAGATGAGCAAATCCCTCGGTAACGCCATCATGCTTTCCGACGACGCCAAGACCGTGGAGGAAAAGGTGCGCAGCATGTATACCGATCCCAATCGTGTGCGCGCCGACATCCCCGGCAGGGTGGAGGGCAACCCCGTCTTCATCTATCACGACGCCTTCAATCCCAATGTGGACGAGGTCAACGACCTCAAGGAGCGCTATCGGCAGGGCAAGGTCGGCGATGTGGAGGTGAAGCGCAAGCTCGCCCGAGCGCTCAACGCCTTCCTCGATCCCATCCGCGAACGGCGAGCCGCCTATGAAGCCCGGCCCGGTTTCGTCGAGGAAGTCCTCGTCGAGGGTACCCGCAAAATGCAGGCCGAGGCCCGCCTCACCATGGACCTGGTCTACGCGGCCATGGGCATGACGGGAGCCCGTCTCCGCCGCGCCCTGGATGACAACATGCCTTTCCGGCTCAAGGGATAGAGCGAGGAGAATGTGGAGAGATGAGGTGATAGGGCGCAACCCGTGACGCGCCACGCATCACCCATTACCCATCACCCGTTACCCATTACCTCATTACCCATGCTCCCGGCTTCACGTTTTCAAATCAAATCAAATCACAAAAGGAGAAGCATCATGTCCGAAAAATATTTACCCACCTGTTGGTACAATCTGATCGCTGACCTGCCGACGCCGCCGCCGCCCGCGCTGCATCCTGCCACACATCAGCCGCTGACGCCCGAAGATCTGGCAACCCTCTTCCCCATGGCATGCATCGAGCAGGAAGTCGCCACCGACCGCTACATTCCCATCCCCGATGAGGTGCGGGAGATCTACAAGCTCTGGCGTCCCACCCCGCTGCGACGGGCCGTGCGGCTGGAAAAAGCTTTGGAGACGCCGGCCAAGATCTACTACAAGTACGAGGGCGCCAGTCCCGTAGGCAGCCACAAACCCAACACCGCCGTCGCCCAGGCGTACTATAACCGCCAGGAAGGCATCACGCGCCTGGCCACGGAGACGGGCGCCGGACAATGGGGCTCGGCGCTCGCCATGGCAGGCGCGTTCCTGGGGATCAAGGTGCAGGTCTACATGGTGAAGGTGAGCTATTACCAGAAGCCCTATCGCCGGGTGATGATGGAGAGCTTCGGCGCGCGGGTGACGCCCAGCCCCAGCGAGGAGACCGAGTCCGGCCGCGCGATCCTGGCGCAGGACCCTGACAGCAACGGCAGCCTGGGCGTCGCCATCAGCGAAGCGGTGGAAGTCGCCGTGAAGGAGCCCCACACCAAGTATTCGCTGGGCAGCGTGCTCAACCACGTGCTGCTGCATCAAACCGTCATCGGCGAGGAGGCGCTGCAGCAAATGGAGGAAGCCGGCGCGTATCCCGATGTCGTCATTGGCTGTGTGGGCGGCGGGAGCAACTTCGGCGGCATTGCCTTCCCGTTCCTCGGCGAACGGCTGCGCCATGGACGCCCCACCCGCTTCATCGCCGTCGAGCCGGCAGCGTGTCCCACGCTCACCCTGGGCCGCTACGCCTACGACTACGGCGACGTCGCCAAACTCACGCCGTTGATGAAGATGTACACTCTGGGGCATACCTTCATGCCGGCGGGCATCCATGCCGGCGGCTTGCGCTATCATGGCATGGCGCCCCTCATCTCACAGGCGGTGGATCTGGGCTACGTCGAGCCGCGCGCTTACCCGCAGCTGACCGTCTTTGATGCGGCGATGCTTTTCGCGCGCAACGAAGGCATCATCCCCGCGCCGGAGACCGCCCATGCCATCCGCGCTGCCATTGACGAAGCGCTCGACGCCAAAGCCAGGGGGGAGGAACGGGTAATCCTCTTCAACTTCAGCGGCCACGGCTTCATGGACATGGCCGCCTACCAGAGCTACCTGGCGGGCGAGCTGGTGGACTACAACCACACGGAGGAAAAATTGGCGGAAAGCCTCGCCTGTCTGCCCCCAATTTGACTACAGCGGAGGCCCCCAACGACTCACAAAAACCGCCGGCCACACACGTAACCGCAATGTGGCCGGCGGTCGAGAGTCGGCAAGCAATTCGGCGCTACCCCTGCGACTCCTTCAAGACCTGCGCGATGAAGGCGTCCAATCCGTCGGGGGCCTGCCCCAGGCGGGCAATGACGGCAGCGCGCACTCTGGCGTGGAGGTCGCCAGCAGCAGGCCCCGGGGCGGAAGACGGTCTGGCCGGCGCCGTCGTCCGCGGCTGCCAGAGCAGC
>JAGPHL010000141.1 GCA_018055515.1 Anaerolineae bacterium | reverse complement strand
GGGGCTGACATCACCGTCATCACGGCGGAGGATCCCCGCACCGAAGCGCTCGACGCGATCATGGCGGAGACGGCCCGCGCCCTCGAAGCTGCCGGTAAGGTGGAGGGACGTGATTTCTACCGCGTTCCGGATCGCGGCAAGGCCCTCCTTCACGCCGTCTCGCTGGCGCGTCCCGGCGACCTTGTCATGGCGTGCGGCAAGGGGCACGAACAGAGCATGTGCTTCGGGGAGATCGAGTATCCCTGGGACGACCGCGAAGCGTTGCGCCGGGCGCTGCACGGCGATTTCCTGGCGACGTTGCCCACCGCGTCCCTCTGAAAATAGAGAGCAGTGAGCCGTGAGTAGAGAGCTGTTGCAGCCTTCGATCACAACTCGCGCCTCGCGCCTCGCAACTCACGCCTCACAACTCGTATCTCACAGGGAGCCGGCTCATGCGATTGGCGCTCGTGCATGATTGGCTGAACCAGCTCGGCGGGGCGGAACGGGTCCTCGAACATTTTCACGCCTTCTTCCCCGCAGCCCCGATCTATACCAGCATCTACTGGCGCGAGAAATTGCCCTCTTCCTACCGCGCGTGGGACATCCGCACGACCTGGATGGATCGGCTGCCGGGGATTTATCGCCATCATCAATGGTATTTCCCGCTCTATGCCCTGGCTTTCGCCCGGCTGAATCTGGCGGATGCGGGATACGAGGCAATTCTGAGCAACAAGAGCGGGTTTTGCCACGGCGTCCACAGCGGGGAGACGCCGCACCTCTGCTATTGCCTCGCGCCGACACGCTACGTCTGGGAATATGCGACCTACGCGGCGCGGGAAAACCTGCCCCCGGCATTGCGGGTGGCCCTGAAACCGGTGGTGCTGACGCTGCGCCGTTGGGATTACGCCGCTGCGCAACGTCCGGCGACCCATTTCGTCGCCATTTCCACCGAAATCCAGGAGCGCATTCGGCGGTATTACCGCCGCGAGTCCACTCTCATCTATCCCCCTGTAGATGTGAAGCGCTTCTCCATCGCCTCGCACCCTGGAGATTACTACCTCGTCGTCTCGCGGTTGATCCCCTACAAACGCATTGACCTGGCGGTGCGCGCTTTCACCGAGCTGGGGTTGCCGCTCCGCATTGCCGGCAGTGGCCGGGACCGCGCGGCCCTGGAGGCCATCGCCGGCCCGAACGTCGAGTTCCTCGGCTATGTCCCCGACGCCGATCTGCCGCAGCTTCTCGCGGAGTGCAAGGCTTTCGTCTTCCCCGGCAAGGAGGATTTCGGCATCGCGCCGCTGGAAGCGCAGGCGGCGGGACGTCCGGTCATCGCCTACGGGGCGGGTGGGGCACTTGACACGGTCATCGATGGCGAGACGGGGGTCTTCTTCCGCGAGCAGACTGTCGCTGCTTTGATCGAAGCGGTGCGCAAGTTCGAGGCACAGTCCATGGAGCCGGCCGCGTGCCGCGCGAATGCCGGGCGTTTCTCCGTGGAGCGTTTCCAGCAGGAGCTGGTCTCCGCGCTACAGGCGCTCATCGCGTCGCGCTAGAGGCGCTTTCACCACGGGTATGTTTGGACTTCCCACTCCGGGCGGCGCGTCCACCAGGGCAAGTCCCCGTAAGACGCGCTGATCGCGTCCTCGTCGTAGAGTTCCAGCATACACTGGTACCAGCTCAGCCCCGCCGTCTTTTGGAAGTGCCACCATTCGATGTCGAACCAGGACGTGCGCCAACCGGAAAGTGCGTTGCGGCGTTCCCAACCGTAGTCGGCGGCCAGCGTCGTAAAGTCCACGTAGTAGCCCTGGGGCACCTCACTTTTGAGCTCGCCGCCCTGCACGGCGGCCAGCCCGCCTTTGGAGCGTGCGGAGAGGTTCCAGGGACGATCCCGTAACGGTTCGCCGAGGCTGCCATCCTGCTTTGCCGCTTTGATGTAGACTCGCCAGTAGGTCACGCCGCCGATGTCCTCGCGGATGAGCTCGATCAGGCCGTCGCTCAAGAATCCCTGGTTGATGTCAATGGCGCGCCCGCAGACATGCCAGGAGATGCGGCCTTGCCCCGGTCGGGGGGTATGGTTCATCGGGCGCCAGGAATCGCCCAAGATGCTGAGATAGTCCCAACCGGTCTCCTCTTTCACGCGCTGCCGCAGGGCGTTGAAACTATCGTTGACGCGATCGCTGAGCTTTTCCGTGGTGTCGCCGTTGTTCACGCCGGGGAGTCCTACCAGCTTATAGGTTGTGGGGTGCGCTTCGGTGTCGAGGAGGAGCTCCGTGTACAGCGGTGATTCCGGCTGCGCCATGCGCGCGGCCAGCTGCTGCGCGAGCTCGACGGGAAGGACGTGCTGACTCCAGCTGGGAACCGCCATCCAATTGCTGGAGCTGTATCCCTCCTGCGCCAGCGCCCAGCCGGAGATGTTCGCCGCGACCAGGTAGGATCTCTCGTTACGCCGGTAGATAAACGCGAGCGCCTGGCCGTCAGGGGACCAGGTCGGCTGGCCGCCCGTGCCGAAAAGCATCGGGCGCACCTCACCCATGGCGATCGCGTCTTTGTCGAAGGGAAGCACCAGAATTTCCTCGTTGCCCGGCGTGCCGGCGGAGTAGCTCAAAAAGGCGCCGTCGGGCGACCAGGCGGCGTAGTCCTCTTGCTGCTCCTGGGATTGGGTGAGATTGATGACTTCGCCCGTGTCGAGCGAGATGACGTGAATGTCCTTGCTGCCGTCGCGCAGCGAGGTGAAGGCGATGTGGCGTCCGTCGGGTGACCATGCCGGCGAGAAGTCGGGCGCGGGATGATTGGTCAGCCGATACTTCTGCTCGCCGTCAACGCTCAGCACATAGATGTCGAAATTTTCCCCGTCGTACACCTCGTAGGCCAGCCATTGACTATCCGGCGACCAGCTGGGGCGGGCCTCGAAGGACGGATCGCGCGTGAGGCGCAGCACCGTCCCCGATTGCATGTCCATCAGATAGAGATCCCAACTGCTGGCCCGCTGCGAGGCGAAAGCCAACCAGCGTCCGTCAGGCGACCAGGCAGGATCCCGGTCGGCGGCGGGGTCATACGTGAGCCGGAGCAGCTGCCTGTCGTTTTGGGAGAGCAAGTAGATGTCGTCGTTGCCGTTGTGCCGCATGGTGAAGGCCAGAGTCCCGCCGCTGCCGACGGGAGTGGGGGTGGGGGCCAGCGCGAGTGGTGCGCCGGGGGTGGGCGTTGCCACGAGGATGTGCGTCTCGCCGGGGAGATACACGGGCGTGGCCGTTTGCGGCAGAGTGGCCAGCCGTATCAGCACCCCCATCAGCGCGAACAGGCAGATCCAGAACAAAATCGGCAACTGCACGGCTCGCGGACGCGCCAGCGCTTTGAGCCAGCGCTTCAGCGCAAATTCCTTGGGCCTGCCCATGGGTTTGTCCATGGTATGTAAGATAATCGTTTTGGGACGAATGTCAACCGGATGGAAAAGCGGGTTGACCCGAGATCAACCCGCTGCGGAGTGCCCCTGGCAGGATTTGAACCTGCAACCGACGGATTCGAAGTCCGCTGCGCTATCCAGTTGCGCTACAGGGGCTCACGTATGAAAAAGGCCGGGCCTGCGGGCCCAGCCTTTGGGGTGGACGGTGGGACTTGAACCCACAATTGCCTGAGTCACAGTCAGGAGCCTTGACCAATTAGGCCACGCCCACCGCGAACGTCCACATCGTACCACAGAAAACAAAAAACACAAGCCCAGGAGCGGCATCAACTCGCGGTTTTGGGGCCGCTGAAGGGGTTGCCCAGGGGCAACAGAATGTGCATCGTCGTGCCGGGCAGGGCGGTTTCATCATATCCCTGGCTTTCCGCCCAAATCTTTCCCTCGTGGGCTTCGATGATGCCCTTGCTCACCGCCAATCCCAAACCCAGTCCGCCGCCCTTGAAGTCCGTCTTGCTGGAACGATGATACGCCACATCCTCCAGCACATAGAAGCGCCCAAAAATGCGGCTTAATTCTTCCGGCGGAATGCCCACCCCCGTGTCTTTAACCCAGATGTGAACTGTGTTATCTATCACCTCGCCGTCAATCGTGATTGAGCCGCCGTCGGGAGTGTACTTGATGGCGTTGCTGATCACGTTCCAAAATGCTTGATGTAGACGTCGGGGAT
Organism: Anaerolineae bacterium; assembly: GCA_018055515.1. Classification (GTDB taxonomy): domain Bacteria; phylum Chloroflexota; class Anaerolineae; order B4-G1; family SLSP01; genus JAAZNO01. The sequence continues at coordinate 2,742 of JAGPHL010000141.1, read as the reverse complement.
CGCCCTCGATGGTGGGAAGTTTGCGCAGCCCCGATCCCAGTTCGATCGTTACGTCGCGTTTGGAGCCGAAACTGCGCAGGTTGTGCAACACCGATTGGATGGTGGAGTTGAGGAACACCGGTTCGTGCGCCAGATCGAGGCGGTTGGCGTCAATGAGCGAAACATTGAGGATGTCCTGGATCACCTGGCTCAGGCGTTCTACCGCCTCGAAGACCCGCCGCATGAGGTGTTTGGGGGTCCCTTCCTGCTCCGCCGACCCCGGAATAGAGCGATCGGCCATGAGGATCTGCAGATAGCCGTACACTACGGTCAGTGGGGTGCGCAGTTCGTGCCCCGCAAGGATGACGAAGTCGGACTTCATTTTCTCGACGCGCTGCAATTCCAGATTGGCTTGCTCCAGCTCCCGCACCTTTTCTTCCAGGCGTTGGACCAATCGCTGATTGTATTCCAGCAGGTACTCGGCGCGTTGTTCTGCCGACGCCACTTCTTCTTTCATCCCCACCAGATAGGAGCGGATCTGATTGGGAAATTCGTCCACATCAATGGGTTTCGGGATGTAGCCGTTGCAGCCCGCGACGAGGGCGCGCTCGCGGTCGCCGTTGAGGGTCGCGGCGGTCACGGCAACGATGGGCACTTTTTCCAGCCCCGCAATCGTGCGCAGGCGTGTGGTCACTTCGTAGCCGTCCAGTCCGCCGATGTTGATGTCCATCAGAATGAGATCGGGCTTTTCTCGCGTCGCGGCCTCGATGGCGGCAAGGCCCGAATTGGCGATGAGGACCTCAAAGCCTTCGGCCTGGAGAATACGCTGGACCAATGTCTGGCTGGCAGGGGTATCTTCGACGTATAAGATTTTGGTCATGCTGACCTCCGTTTTCCCTTCGCCGGTGCGCCACGGTTGGGCTAGACTTTGTCCAACAGCGCGTTGATGTCATCCAACAGGTCGTCATCCATGAAGGAGCCTTTTTGAAGCAGCATCTTGATCTGCCCCTGGAGGCGTTGGCGTTCCTGTTGGGTCAGCTCTTTGGCGGTCACCACGATGACGGGCAGATCGCGCAGCGTCTCATCTGCTTTGAGTGCGTCGAGCACGGCAAATCCGTCCATGTCCGGCATCATCAAATCCAGCAGGATCAAATCGGGGCGATGCTGTCGGATAAGCGCCAGGCCCTCGCGGCCATTGTGCGCCTCGGCAATCTGAAAATCGCCCCGGGTCTGCAGGATGCGGCGCAACAGGCGCGCGGCTTCGGGATTGTCTTCCATGATGATGATAGTCTTCACCCGTTCGTCGAGTTGGTCAAGCGCGCCAAGCAGATCCTCGCTCGGCGGCTTGGGCGCCTGCACTTGTTCGCCGGCGACGTCCGCTTCGCTGACTTCTTTGGCCCAGTCGGGTCCCAACAGGAATTTCTCGACGGGGAAGGTGTGCCCGGAGCAGTTGACCACGATGATCTCGTCGCGCCGGATGACGCCCTGGCTGAGCAGTTTGAACAGCCCGGCAAAGGCGGCTGCGGCTGCCGGCTCCATCGAAAGCCCCTCCATTTTGGCCAGCACGTGTGTCGCCCGGAACGCTTCGTCGTCGGTGACGGATTCGAAGGTCCCGCCGTGCTCTCTGGCAATCCTGGCCAGGTAGCTGTATGCCGGGCCAGGGACGCCGGTGGCAATGGTGATGATCTGTGTGTCAGGCGAAGTCACCGGCTCGGCTTCGGGCAGATTTTTGCGAAAGGAGTTGACCATAGGAGCGCAGCCTTCTGCCTGGATGAGCGCCATCTTGGGCATGCGGTCTACCAGTCCCATCTGATAGAGCTCGTAGAAGCCCTTCCAGAAGCCCACCGGCCCCATGCCGCCGCTGACGGCTTGAATGTACCAGTCGGGAGCGCGCCATGGGATGCCGGGACGGGGCGGACCCAGCACTTCTGTCAGCTGCTCGGCCACCTCAAATGCCAGGGTCTTCATCGCTTCCCGCGTGCCGATGTTGCGGATGCCGCGATCGTCCATGATGCCTTTGTGCTGCGAGAATTGCGCGGCGACCTTCTTGGTGACATCATACGTCGCTGTGACCTTGATGACCTCGCTGCCGTAGATGGCGATCTCCTGCATTTTCTCCGGCGGCACCAGGCTCGGGAGGAAAGTCCACAGTTTGATGCCCGCGTGTGAGGAATACGCGGAGTAAGAAATCGCCACGTTGCCGGTAGAGGCCACCACCATTTCCGAGACGTTGGCCTCTTTCATCATCGAGATGACCAACGCCGCCTGGCGGTCTTTGAACGAGTTAGTGGGGTTTTGCCGCTCATCTTTGATGAACAGGTTCCTGGTGCCGAGCATCATGCTGAGATTGTGCGCGGGTAGGAGTGGCGTTCCCCCTTCGCCCATGCTGATCTGGTATTGATCATCGAAGAGGGGCAGCAATTCCCGATAGCGCCACATGGTGAAGGGCCGGCCAGCAAGAATCTCCGGCCACAGCGAGCGCACGGCCGCGTAATTGTAGCGGGCTTCCATGAAGTCGTGTCCGCATTTGGGGCAGGGCGGGTGAGGCAAATGATAGGGCTGCTGATGTCCACAGGCATAACATTCGAGCACCACTTCGGTCTTTATGGCGGCTGGCACGATGATCATGCTGTTTTTTGCTCCCACTTCTACGACTTGGTTATGTTTGTCAGTTGAAAGGAGGCTCGTTCAAGAATAAGGTTAGCACAACTTTTTAGAACTACAAGTGAACCCTGGACCCCGTCACAAGGGGACGAGGGGCGA
>JAGPHL010000140.1 GCA_018055515.1 Anaerolineae bacterium | reverse complement strand
AGAGCTGTGGTTGCAGCGCGGTTTCTCTGTGTTACAATGGGCTCCATGATAGATCAAACACACCCACTCCTCCACGCCCTCAATGCGCAACAACGCGAGGCCGTGACGGCTTCCGATGGTCCCGTCTTAGTGCTTGCCGGCCCCGGTTCGGGCAAAACGCGCGTCCTGACCCATCGCATCGCCTGGCTGCTGAGCGAGATGCACGTCCCCTCCTGGCAAGTGCTGGCCGTCACCTTCACCAACAAAGCCGCCCGGCAGATGCGCGAACGCCTCACCGCCATGTTGGGGCGCGAGGCCATGCTGGATATTTCCATGGGAACCTTCCACGCCACCTGCGCGCGCATCCTGCGACGCGAGGCGGACCGCGCCGGCCTTCCCCATGACTATCTGATTTTCGACGCCGACGATCAGCTGGCGACGATGAAACTCGTCATCAAAGAACTGGGGCTGGATGACAAAAAATATCGCCCCGCCGCCATGTTGAACGCGATTTCCCAGGCGAAGAACGAGCTCCTCGCGCCGGAACAATACCCCATCCGCACCTATCACGACGAGATTGTAGTCCGCGTCTACCGGCAATATCAGGCCACCCTACGCCACAACAACGCGCTGGATTTCGATGATCTGCTCGTCGAACCGGTACGGCTGTTCCAGACAGAAGCCGAGCTGCTCGAAAAATACCAGCGGCGTTTCCGCTACGTCCTGGTAGACGAATTCCAGGACACCAATCTGGCGCAATATGTGCTGCTGCGCCTCCTCACCCAGGGGCATCGCAGCCTGTATGTGGTGGCCGATGAGGATCAATCCATCTATTCCTGGCGCGGGGCGGATTACCGCAACATTCGCCGGCTGCGAGAGGACTATCCAGAGCTGCAACAAATCCTGCTCACCGAAAACTATCGCTCGACCCAGGTGATTCTCGACGCCGCGCAGGCGGTCATCGCGCGGAACCCCGACCGCACCCCCAAGCAGCTCTTCACGCAGAAACAGGGCGGCGCCGCCATCACCCTCCACGAGGCCTACGACGAGCAAGAAGAAGCCGCGTTCGTGGCGCAGGAGATCCAGAAGCTCCAGCGCGCCGGGCGCGCGTTGAACGACATTGCCGTCATGTATCGCACCAATGCCCAATCCCGCGCGTTGGAAGAGGCTTTCGTCCGCGAAAAAGTGCCTTATCGCCTGATCGGCGGCGTGCGCTTCTACGCGCGCAAGGAAATCAAGGACGTGCTAGCCTATCTACGGCTTGCCCAGAACGGCGATGATGCCATCAGCTTTCAGCGGGTCATCAACGTCCCGCCGCGAGGCATCGGCGCGCGGACGCTGGAAACCATTGTCCAGCGGGCCGCGCAGACGAGCAGCAGTTCCTATCAGGCCGCGCAGCAGCTGTTGGACGAACGGGCCATAGGGGGGCGCATCGCCCAATCCCTGCAGTTCTTCCTCACGCTCGTGGCGGGATGGCAGCAAGCGCGCGCCCAGATGACGGTGGTCGCTTTGCTGGACCGCATCCTCAAAGAAGTGGAGTACGAGGCATTTCTGCGAGATGGCTCCGAGGAGGGGGAATCCCGCTGGGAAAACGTGCGGGCGTTGCGCGCCGTGATGGAAGGACGCCCTGACCTCACGCTGACTGATTTCCTCACCGAAGTAGCGCTCGTCGCCGATGTGGACGACATTGACGAGAAAGTCCGCGCGGTGACGTTGCTGACCCTGCACAGCGCCAAGGGGCTGGAATACCCGGTCGTCTTCCTTACCGGTGTAGAAGAGGGCCTCTTGCCCCACAGCCGCTCCGTCGAAACCTCGCCCGAAGCCGTGGCGGAAGAACGGCGCCTCTTCTACGTGGGCATCACCCGCGCCGAAGAGCGCCTGTATTTGAGCTACGCCTTTCGACGCGGATGGTATGGCAATGCGGACGTCACAGGTCCCTCCCGCTTCCTGGACGATTTGCCCGACGCCACACTCGCGCGGCCCCGGCAGCGCACGAGCGCGCGGTCGCAGAGCCGAAGCGTCGCAAGCCAGAACCCGGCGGCCGGGAGCAGCGCCTCCGTCCGCCGCGAACGGCCGGCCCTGCAACCACGATTCCAACGCGGACAGCGAGTCCAGCACCGGCGCTTTGGGCCGGGCACCGTGCAGGAGAGCATCGTCGAGGGCAACGAGGAGATCGTCACGGTGCTGTTCTTCGACAACCGCGTGGGGGTCAAGCAATTTCTGGCGAGCATGGCCCCGCTCGAACCCTTGTCGGAACATTGAGCCGCCAGGGACGGGAAAATAGTGCGGAGCTTTGCGTTTCTGCGGTAAGCATGTATGCTACAATGTAGGAACGTGTCCACGTTCGCACGTGGACACGGGGGCACGTGTTTATTTTCGAAGGAGGCGGACATGACGAACGCGAGAAGGGCAATCTGGCTGACCATCATCGGCTGCCTGATCGGCGTAATGGCCCTCATCGGCGGCGTGCTGCTGACCCAAGACCGGACGACGGTCGCCGCCATCGTCGAGCCGCTGCGCAGCCAATCCATGCACGACGCCGCCTACGCGAACTCCGCCAATCCACGCCCCGTAAGCGACATCACCTGCAAGCTAGCCACGACGACGACCACGACACTTCCCAACATCACCACCTTCGAGACGGCAGCGATGATCGCCAACTACACCGGCCTGGCCCTGGCCGTGGGCGGGAGGGGACAACAAATCGCCCCCCAGAAAAACTACTTCCGCCTGGATAATGCCACAGTCGGCTGGGAATATCGTGTGCAAGCGATTCCCGATGGCGTAGGCAACTACAACCTGGCGATGATCGTCTACGATCGGGACCGCAATCCCATCCTCACCGACGCCAACCCCTTCGACGGCAACTCCGCCTCGGTAGTCTTAGTAGCCAGCAACACAGGCCCCTACTACTTCGAGGTCTACCAGTACAGCGAACAATGCAGCGGCGGCACCTATCGGCTGGTCGTGAGCAGCGTGCAACCGACCAGCACCCCCACACTCACCCCCCTCCCGACTGCTACCGGGGTACCCGCTCCCACCTGGATCAGCGGCTTTGATCAGTATGAACCCAACTTCGACTTCGATACGGCGGCTACCATTGCCCCCGGCGTGACCTACAATCTCAATTTCGTTCCCTGGGGCGGCGCTGGTCCCGACAATGATTACTTCAAGATCTGGATCAAGCCCGGGCTCTTCTTCGCTTGCGAGACTTCCGACCTGGATCCCGGCGTGGACACTAACATGATCCTTTACGACGCCAACCGCAATCTGCTGGCGGGCAACGATGATCGCGCGTTGGGCGATTACAGCAGCCGCGTGAGCTATTACGCCACGTATGAAGGCTGGCTCTACGTTCTCATCGGGCATGGAGGACGGATAGACCTGCGCGATGTCGCCCACAGCAGTTATAAGCTGCACTGTGCGATGACAGTGCCCGGGGCCCCCACGACCACGCAGCCCACCCCACAGCCGGGCGATAAAGACATCACGCCTGCCCCCACCCGCACGCCGCAACCCCCGTCTTCGCCCATCGCCACTCCCACGCCAGAACCGACCCAAGGGAACGTCGCGCTCACCTTCCGCGTCCTGACGATCCCCACGCCGCTCGCCCCCACGCCCACGCCGGCGGGATTCCGCACCTTCCGGGTCATCGTCTTCTATGATGCCAACAACGATGGGATCTTCGGTGCCGGCGAGGGCATTCCGGGCTTTTTCGTCCGCGTCTTACATGCCGTGAGCGGGGAAGAACTTGCGCGCAGCTACACCGACGATCAGGGCCAACTGTCCTTCACCGTACCCACAGCGGGGAGCGTGCGGCTGCTCATTCCGCTATTGGGGTTAGATCGCCTGGTAGACCCAACCACGCCAGAAGTAAAGATGCGAATTGCGCCTTCAACATTGCCTGCAACCATCCCGTGAGGGTAGGGAGAGACATCATGCCCGAAACGCCTGAAATTGCCGAAGAGGCGCCGGAAACCTTTACCGGCACGCCTTCCGCAGCGACGTCGTCGGATACGACGGGGACACCTCCCTGGCCGCCGGCGCCTGCCGCCCCTCGCCCCGAAGGCCGGCCCTTTCCGCCTACCTGGGCGCTCCTGTTGATCGTCATCGGCGTCCTGCTGATCATCGCGGCGGCCGTCGGCACACTGCTCAGCAATCAACGCGCGCGCCCCACGGGCGGAGCCGAGTCCCAGGTTGTGGAAAAACTGGCCACGTTCTCGTCGCCGCCGCAACTGCCGGAAGGCCTCGTGACGCTGCAAGAAAATGGCAATCCCCTGCCGGCCGCAATGCCGCTGAACTTGCGCCTGCGCGATCAGGAATTCACCATCACGGCGGTGACGATGGAAGACCATCGCTGGCCTGTGCCAGAGACGGTGGATCACCAGATGGTGTGGATTTACGGCACGGTGATCAACTACGTCATTGGCGTGCCCTATTCGCCGACGAACGAGTCCCTGCTCGGCGGGCTGGATTCGGCCTCCCGGATCACCATGACGCTCAGTACCGGCGCCCAGCTGATCTTTGGCAATCCGCAGGCGCGCCGTCTTCCGGCGAACGACCTCAGCGCCCTAAGCCAGGAACGGCCAGGATTGACCCTCGTCCTGCTCGGCAGCCCCACGGCAGACCGTTTGATCATCCAGGCACGGTATCTGCCGGAGGAGGGCGCCATGACGGGCAACGCCCAAAAAGTGGGCGCGGTGCAGGTCTCGGTGAAGGACTCCGGCGTCATCAGCGCCGACGCAGGCGGCGGGTTGAGGCGCTTTATCGTCGAATATGAAGTCACGAATGTCGGAACTGCCCAGATAGATCCCAACCTCTTCGACATGGTCCTGGAGGACGGCTTGGGGCAACGGTACGCCCTCAACCCGGAGACTTCGGCCATGGGAAAAGCGGGGCCCCTGTTGACGCTCATCCCGGCGGGAACAACCGCAGCCGGCAGCGCCGGCTACCAGGTTCCTGCCGATTTGACGCCGCCGTTGACCTGGATTTTCCGCGCCGACCCGACCTCCGGCGAGACGGCCCGGTTCTCCCTGCCGTATCAGCCTCCGGCACCCGCCCCGGGTCAACCCCAGGTGGAGCTGAGCGCCGCTTTTGTGGACAGCCGCCGCGACCTCATCGTGATCAACGGCGTGATCCGCAACGTGGGCGAATCCGCTCTGCCGGTGACCCTCGAGAACGTGAAACTCACCTCCAGCATGGGGCCCGAGGTGTTGCAGGCCGCCTCTCCCGCCCTGCCCTGGACGATACAGCCGGGCGGACAACAGCTGTTCGAGCTGCAGTTCACGCGCCCCACAGACGTGGAGTCGGTCTTGCTGGAAGTGTGGGGATTCACATTCCAGATCGAAGGGCTGCCCTAAGCTCGCCCCAAAACAAACGCGGCCCCACTGAGATGGGGCCGCGTTGCTATTTCACGCCGCAGCGTCACCGCAAGCGCATCAGCACACCAAAACGGCCGGTGCGACCACCCTCCGCGCGATGTGAATACCATTCATCCGTCCTCGCGGCGGTGTCCAGCTGGGAAGGAACCACCGTCAGCACGCCGGCAGCATGGAGTTGGGCGGTAATCGCCGCCGGCAGGTCCAGAAACGTCTGTCCCTCACGTTCTATGGCGAACGCCGTGTGAGGCGGCGTCGCAGCGGCAATGGCGCGGAGCACTTCCGGCCCAACCGCGTAGTGACGCGGGCCAATCGCCGGGCCGAGGCCCACCCACAAGTCCGAGGGGCGCGTCCCGAATGCGGTCGTCATCGCGCGCACGGTCTCCGGAATGACGCCGGCGGCCACGCCCCGCCATCCGGCGTGGGCCAGGCCTATCGCGCCCCGCGCCGGGTCGAAGAACAACACCGGAGCACAATCCGCGAAACGCATCAGCAACGTCACGCCCGGCGCCGCGGTAATCAGCGCGTCCGTCTCCGGGATGACCCGACCGCCGTCCGCCGCCGCAACGCAGGCCACCCGACATCCGTGAACCTGATGCGGGGTGACGACGGTATCCGACGGCGCCTCGAAGAGAGCCAGGACCCGGCGGTGATTTTCCGCCACCGCCGCGGGGTCATCGCCCACAGTGCTGCCCAGATTCAGCGCAGCCAGAGGTCCCGTACTGACCCCGCCGAGGCGCGTGAGCAGTGCGTGCTCCACGTCCTCCAGCACCTGCGGGAAACGATACCACGCCAGCCCATCGTGTTGGCAACGCTCTACGGGCGCCGCGGGGCTGCTCACTTCTTGAACAGCGATTTCAGCACCAACCCGATCCAGCCGACGCACCACATGCCCATGGCAATGCCCATCAGGGCGATTTTCTGCTCGTCCTGAATCGGCACCACCTTCGCACCCTCCGGACCGACCTCAATGTAAGCCAGGGGGCGCACCCGCGCGCCGCTGCCGCCGCCGCCACCCTCACCGCCGCTGCCGGCGCCTTCCTCTTCATCGCAGCAGCAAGTCTCCGTCGCGGCTTCCTCCTCACCGCAGCAGCAAGCCTCGTCATCACATTCGCAGGTGCACTCTGTGGAACCCGAGCCCCAGCCCATGCCAAAGCCGTAACTGACCTCAGCGACGGGAATCAACACGCGGCCCTGCACCTCCTTGGGCTCGCCAAAAACCGCGTTGACGTTAGCCTTATCGGCCACACCCGCAATCCGTTCGACCATCACAGCAAACTCCTCCATCTCATCACCTCCCAGTGAAGATTGAAAAAGCGGTGAGTCGAGAATCGTGTTATCCGCCTCTCACCGCACTTTACCGGCGCACGAACCGATTCAGAAGCAGAATCAAGAGCCCCATTCCTGCCACAAGCAGGGCGACAACGGCCATCTGGCTGAGGGCGTTCTGCGTCGCATCGGGGATGTTGTGCCAGTGTTTGATGTCTGCTCCCTCTTCGATGACGGAGACCGGGCGCATACGGCGGACCTGGAAAATGTGGCCCGCAGCGTTGTGCTCCAAAGTCGTCACCATCACAGAGGGCAGAAAACGCCGACCGCCAGCTTCGATGGGCGTGCCGGCGACGATTCGCGTCGTTGTGGAAATGCCACTCATGTTGTGCTCCTTCGAAAATA
>JAGPHL010000139.1:4808-7042 GCA_018055515.1 Anaerolineae bacterium | reverse complement strand
GAACTCGCCCCCGATGCGGCCATTGACAGCAACCCCGCCTGGCGGGCACACGTCAATGCCACGCGCGACGTGCCGGTCGTCTCCCCCGCAGATATGGAATGGGCCAACGCTTACCTCTTCGGGACCCCTACCCGCTACGGCAACGTCGCCTCGCAGATGAAGCAGTTCATTGACACGCTCAGCGGCTTGTGGCTCCGGGGCAGCCTGTCCAACAAGCCGGTGGCGGCCTTCACCAGCGCGATGAATGTGCACGGCGGACAGGAGAGCACGCTGCTGGCGCTGTACCACACCTTCTATCACTGGGGCAGCATCATCGTCCCGCCGGGCTACACCGATCCGGCGTTCTACGCTGCGGGCGGCAATCCCTACGGGGTGAGCGCGACCGCCGATCCCCAACAGCCGGAAGTCGCCGAGGCCACGCTGGAAGCCGTGCGGGTGATGACCCGGCGCCTCGTGCAAGTGGCCGGTTGGCTGCTCAAGGGGCAGACCGCCTGACCGTGGAACTCCAGGGCAAAGTCGCGCTGGTCACCGGCGGGGCCGTGCGCCTGGGACGCACGCTGGCGTTGGCGCTGGCGGCGGAGGGCGCGCGGGTGATCGTCCACTACGGGCATTCGGCCGGCCCCGCTGAGGATGTGATCGCGGAAATCGCCGCACAGGGCGGGTCGGCGTGCGCCTTGCAGGCCGACCTCAGTCAGACCGCTGCCGCGCGTTCGCTCATCGAGCGCGCGGCAGCGCCTTTTGGGCCGCTGGACATCCTCGTCAACAACGCCGCGATCTTTGAGCACGGCAACTGGGACGACACCACCGAGGAGAACTGGGACCGTCACTTCGCGATCAACCTGAAAGCGCCGTTCTTTTTGAGTCAGGCGTTCGCCGCACAAGTGAGCCGCGAGCGCCGCGCCCATATCGTCAACCTCGCCGATTGGCGCGGCGAGCGACCCGGCGCCGATCACATCGCCTACACGCTGACCAAGGCGGGGATCATCGCGCTGACCCAAAGCCTGGCGCTGGCGCTGGCTCCGCAGATTCAGGTCAACGCCATCGCGCCGGGGCTGATTCTGCCGCCGCCGGGGCGCGATCAGGCCTACCTGGAACGCAAGGCCGTACACGTGCCCGCCAGGCGCTGGGGATCGCCGGAGGACATCGCCCAAGCGCTGCGCTTCCTGCTGCGTTCGGATTTTGTGACCGGCGAGGTGCTGCACGTGACCGGCGGCGAGCACCTGTAACACGAGTAATGGGTGAAGGGGAATAGGGGAGTGGTTCGTCACCGAATGATGAAAACAGTGGCCCGAAGTTCGTGCACCCTTTGCCGTGCAAATTATTTTGAGATTTGCTAATTTGCTGATTTTCAGAGGCGACCCCATGTACGATCAAATTCTCATCCAAGACCTGCTGCTCAGGACAATCATCGGCATCAACGATGAGGAGCGACGCAATCGGCAGGACGTGCTCATCAACATCGTGTTGTATGCCGACACCCGCGCCGCCGGCGCGTCGGACGCCGTCGAGGACGCGGTGAACTACCGCACGCTCACCAAGCGCGTCATCGAGAGGGTCGAGGCGTCGCGTTTCTTCCTGGTGGAGAAGCTGGCGGCCGACATCGCGGCCCTCTGCCTGGAGGACCCGCGCGTGGCGGCGGTGGACGTGCGCGTGGAAAAGCCGGGCGCGCTGCGCTTCGCCCGCTCCGTGGGCGTGGAGATTCACCGCGAGCGCGAGGCGGCCTGAATGGCGCGCGCCTTCATTGCGTTAGGCTCCAACATCGCGCCGGAGCGGGCCTTGCCGGAGGCGGTGCGGCGCCTGGCCAGGGTTTGCCGTGTGCTGGCCGTCTCGCCCGTCTACGAAACCGCGCCGGTGGGCAAGACGGATCAGCCGAATTTCCTCAATGCCGCGGCGCTCATCGAGACCGAGCTCCCGGCGGCGGACTTGAAGGCGCAGTTACAGGCCATTGAGCGCGAGCTGGGCCGCGTCCGCACGGCGGACAAGAACGCGCCGCGCACGATTGACCTGGACATCGCGCTGTACGACGAGGCGGTGTTTGACCTGGGAGCGCGTCACATCCCCGATCCCGATTTGCTGCGCTATCCGCACATCGCCGCGCCGCTGGCCGACCTCGCACCCGACCTGCGTCATCCGGAGACGGGGCAGACGCTGGCCGAAATCGCGCGCAGCTTGCCGGACGTCGGTCTACGGGTGCGAGAGGACGTGAGGTTGGGGTACGAGAGTAGGAAGTAAGG
>JAGPHL010000139.1:0-4708 GCA_018055515.1 Anaerolineae bacterium | reverse complement strand
CGAAATCGCGCGCAGCTTGCCGGACGTCGGTCTACGGGTGCGAGAGGACGTGAGGTTGGGGTACGAGAGTAGGAAGTAAGGGAGTAGGAAGTAAGGAGACGCCATGTGCTGGCGCGCACTATCCAAAAATGAAAATGTGTGGTGACTGTTTAGCCTGGCGCCAGGTGGCTAGCTGGCGATGGATGAACCTTTGTGAGTTGTAGCTTTTGCCCCCCCCTGCCCCCTCCCCAACGGCGCAGACGCCGTTGGGGAGGGGAAGAAAAAATAGGGGTTTTGCAGGCGAGCTGCGCTCGCCTGCAAAGCCCCACAAAAAAGTTTCCCCTTCCCCCCGCGCGGCGCGGGGGAAAGGGGCCAGGGGATAGGGGACAAAAGTTGATACTCAATCTTCAAGGGTCGCCATGAAATCTTGCGTTTTTCAGTCAGTGGCGCCACCTTTGTCACGCAAGTGATTTTTCTCGCTTTCTCGCTTTCTCGCTTTTTCGCTTTTTCGCTTTTTCGCTTTTTCGCTTTTTCGCTGATTCGCTGACTGCTGACCGCTGATCTCTATTTTCGAGGGAGGAAACCCTGATGCATCAACTATTGGAAATTCACCCCGCGGATTACGACGTCTTCCGCAACGATCTGACCGACACGCCCGCTCGGGCCTGCAGCAGTGAGATTGAATGCGCCGTGCGTGACATCCTCACGGCCATCGGCGAGGACGTGGAGCGCGAAGGGCTGCTCGACACGCCGGCCCGCGTCGCGCGTGCTTACGCCGAACTCACCGCCGGCTACCACGTGGACCCCGTGCGGCTCATCAACGACGCCATCTTCGATGTCCAGTACGATCAGATGGTCATCGTGCGCGACATTGACTTCTACAGCCTGTGCGAGCATCACCTGTTGCCCTTCCTGGGGCAGGTGCACGTGGCCTACATTCCCCAGGGCAAGGTCATCGGCCTGAGCAAGATCCCGCGCATCGTGGAGATGTTCGCCCGTCGCCTGCAGGTGCAGGAGCGGATGACGCAGCAAATCGCTGAGTTCCTCAACGAGACGTTGCACCCGCAGGGCGTCGCCGTCGTCGCCGAAGGGCTACACATGTGCGCGGCGATGCGCGGCGTGAAGAAGGCCAACGCCCGTATGGTCACCAGCGCCATGCTCGGCACGTTCAGGGAAAATTCCACCACGCGCGCCGAGTTCTTCGGGCATATCGGGCGCGAGCACCTCAATTTTTGAGAGAGGAATTCCACGTCAACTGCCTGGCGCGCGGATACGGTTTAGGATAGGCCAGGAATCCATATAGAGGCGCAGAGATTTTATGTTCTCTGCGCCTCTGCATTCAACGCGCGGGACGCTCCTTGAGCCATCCTGAGGTGAGCGCCAACGCAAAGCGCTCAAAGTTACAGCCGTACGCCGTGTCCCTTGAACTTTACGCGGCAGAATGCGGCTCGTCCGTCAGGCGGTACCGCAGCACCCCATCGGCGGCGGACACGGACACTCTCCCGCCCGCTTCCAACAAATCCAGATGGGCGATCACCTCGGACAGCCCCAGGAAGAGATCCAGCCGTTGCAGCCGGGGGAAGAAACGCTGCGTCAGCTGATACACGGTCTGCGACTCGCCGTCCAGCAACGCTGCGATCTCCTCCGCCCGCCGGCGATGGAAGGTGGACAGCTCCTCCAGGTGGGCTTGATAGTCGTAGATCGGCTCGCCGTGCCCTGGCCAGATCGTCGTGATGTCCAGGGCCGTCAGCCGCTTCAGGGATTGAAAATATTGGACCAGACTGCGGGGCCGTTCAGAGCTGCCGGGCCAGGGCGGCTCCACGCTGGGATTCGGCGTGATGCCGCGCAACAGGTGATCGCCGGCCAGCAGCGTCCCGCTGGGCCGATGGTAGAAGCAGAGATGGCCCTGAGCGTGCCCCGGCGTGTGCAGCGCCTGCCACTCGCGGTCCCCCCATGGCAGCCGATCGCCGTCGTTGAGCTCCACCAGACGGTCGGCCGGGACCCCGCGCTGGCCCTCCAGACTGCGGAACAGCTCGAGCAGCTGCGCCTGTATCGGCTCCGGCAAGCCGGCCTGGCGCAGCCATTCACCATACCAGGCGTGCCGTTGAGTCAGTTCGACAGGGGTGGCGGCCATCACCCGTCGGCTGAGCGGGTGACAGTAGACCCGAGCGCCGGAGAGGGCCGCGAGTCGCGCCGCCAGGCCATAGTGGTCGGGGTGGGCGTGGGTGATGACGATGTGCCGCAGCTCCGTCAATGCATGACCGTGCACCGCCAATCCGGCTTCCAGGGCGGCCAGCGCTTCCGCCGCATCGGGTCCGACGTCCACTAATGTGAGTTCCGGCCCCTCCAAAAGATAAACGTTGACCGGCCCCACCGCAAACGGGGTCGGGAGCCTCAACGGGACGAGGAACGACGGTGATGTTGGGGTCACTTGATTTTCTCGATGCTCAAATTTTCACCTCTAAACTGTCTGCCCGCGCCGCCGCCTCCGCCTGAAGGCTCCCCGACGGGAGATGTCCCCCTGGCGCTCTCCCCTGAACGCGGCGTGCATGAATATTCCGGCCCGACATGCCGTCAGGCCGCTGCCCCAGGCTCCGCTGTCTAATCCAGAGGTTGTTTTTTCGAAAACAAGCGAGTCAGCGAATCAACGAATCAGCGAATCCCAAAACCACTTGCGTGGCAAATGTAACGCAAACTTCAGATTGTGCTCAGGCCGTCCGCCCCGGAATGAATTCCGGGTCTGCTACGTCAAGGTCGCTGAAGCGAACTCCCAAACAACACGCTTCAGCGTGGTTGACGCCTGTCAGGCTGGGGATGGAATCCCCAGCCGACCCGTGAGCCGTTGCAGTCTCCGCTCACGACTCACATTTTCGTGCTTGCTTGGCGTGCGCCAGCGCATGGCGTCCCCTTTCAAAAGCATGAACAGAGACGGGCCATGAGATTGGACGGTCATGGCTTAACGGTTGAGGGGTTCGGCGGCCATGACAAACCTCGGCAGCAAGCTCAGACCGGGCAAACGCGGCCCCCTAACGCCTGCTCTTTCTGGCTTGAGGGGGAACTTCTTCATTGTATGCCTGTTTCTGCTTTTGGCCAATCAGTTTGCCAGGTTGCCCCGACGAAGGTATACTTAAGCTGTCCGCAGCTGGAAAGATCGCCGGGGAGGGCGTGCGGCGAGCAGGGACGTGCCCCTTCAAGGAGCAAGACCATAGCGTATGGCGTAAAAATATCTTACGCACAAGGAGGCCTTCATGCAACTTTTACGCTGTCCGGCCTGCGGCGCGCCGGTTCCGCCCGAGGCGACGCAGTGCCCGTATTGTCACAGCTACTTCAGGCAGGAGGGCGCACCGTCCGCCGCGCCGAGCGCTGACTTCCAGGGTTTCACCTTCGAGCGGCGGGCCGAGCCGAACGAGCAGGCGTTTACCCTCGCCGTGCCCAAAGGCTGGCTGCTCGAAGGCGGCGTCATCCGCGCCCATCATATGCAGCAGGTCGTGAACGTTCAAACCATCGCCGCCAAGGTTGATTTCGCCGTCAAACGCGACGCCGCCGGGACGGTCATGATCCGCTGGGTCCCCGAGGTCAAGTACTGCGACACTCGTATGTCGCCCGCCGCGATGTTCTTCCCCCAAGGGAGCAGCTACAACGGCATGGTGGTCTGGCCGCTCATGTCGGGGGCGGATTTTCTCGTGCGGCTGGTCTTCCCCTGGGCGCATCCCCAGGCGCAGCAGGTGGAAGTGCTACGCCAGCAGGCCCAACCCGCGATGGTCGAACACTTCAAGCGCGAGGCCGCTAAACTGGGCGGAACCGCCCCCTTCCAATACGACGGCGGTGAGGCCGTGTTCCGCTACACGGAAGGCGGCGTCCGCTACGAGGAGCACGCCTTCACCTGCATCGAATTCATGGGACCGCTGACGGGTGGGATGTGGAGCAACAAGAACACGGTGCTGCTCCGCGCTCCGGCGGGCGAGTACGAGCGCTGGGAACCGGTGCTCAAACACATCTGGACCTCCGGCGTGCTCAATTTGCAATGGGCGGCTTATGAACAGGCCAGCCAGGAACTGCTCACCCACGCCTTCATGAACGCTCAGCAGGCCGAACAGGCGCGCGCCCGACGCGCCCTCGAAATCCAGCGCGAGCTCCAGCGCATGGATCAGGAAATCGTCGAGCATCACCGCATGACGCACGCTGAGATCCGCAACGACGGCTACCTGCTGCTCACCGGGCAGGAAGAGTACGTCAATCCCATCACCAACCGCGTTGACCTCGGGTCGAACGAGTGGCAGCACCGCTGGGTCACTGCCGACAACACCGAGTTTTACACCGACGACCCCTCGTTCAATCCCAACAACGATGACCGGCTCAATCAGGTGCACTGGGAGTACACCCCGGTCAGGCCGCGATTCCCGCAATGACGCGACGTGAACACGGGGGAACGTGGGAAGGTGCGAACGTGCGAACGTGGGCACGTGGGCACGGATTCTATTTGCTGAGGAGTTGACATGTTCCTGCGGCACACCACCGCAAATGAAAATGTGAGTTGTGAGCAGAGGCTGTGACGACTCTCTTCTCACCACTCACTGCTCTCTATTTTCCGAGGAGAACCGCATGGACGACATCCAGAACTTGATTTCGCAAATGACGCTTGAAGAGAAGGCCGGGCTGTGTTCCGGGGCGGATTTCTGGCATCTGAAGGGGATCGCACGGCTCGGCGTCCCCTCCATCATGGTGACGG
>JAGPHL010000138.1 GCA_018055515.1 Anaerolineae bacterium | reverse complement strand
AGCCTGCGACCGGCCTGGGGCTGCGAATCATGAATTACCGCGCCAGCCTCATTGGCGCGTCGCTGGAAATCAAGAGGGACAGCCCCGCCGGCGCCTGCGTGATCTGCGCCGTGCCCCTGCCCGCGGCGGAATCCCGCCCGCCCCCGCCCGGCACCCCCGCCGCCTGACCGGCCCCCCGACCTCAATGGCATCGGCCGGGTTAATTTTTTGGGTTAGTTTTTTGCTGCAAACACTTCCCGTTCCGGCGTATCATCGCGCGACTTTTCGTTATGGGTGATACTCGTGCAAGCCGGCGGCTCGGCAAGGGGTCCCTTTCAGGGCGCCTGCCCCCCCGCGTCGTCCCGCCATTTTTCATGCTCACCGCTCATGTTTGAACAAGCCTTCCGAAATATTGACGACGTCCTGCGCAAGGAGGCCGGCTGCACCACCGAGCTGGACTACACCGAACAATCCTCCTGGCTCCTGTTCCTGAAATACCTCGACGGCCTGGAAGAGGACAAAGCCGCCGAGGCCGCCCTCAACGGCAGGGAATACACCCCTATCCTCGACAAACCCTACCGCTGGAAGACCTGGGCCGCGCCCCGGGACCGCGCCGGCCAGCTCGACCACAACGCCGCCCTCTCCGGCGACGACCTCCGCGATTTCGTCAACCTCAAGCTCTTTCCCTACCTCCACGGCTTCAAGCAGCGCGCCACCAGCCCGGACACCATCGAATACAAGATCGGCGAAATCTTCGGCGAGATTAAGAACAAGATCCAGAGCGGCTACAACCTGCGCGAAATCATTGACCACATTGACGAGCTCCGCTTCCGCTCCCAGAACGAGAAGCACGAACTCTCGCACCTCTACGAAGCCAAGATCAAGAACATGGGCAACGCCGGGCGCAACGGCGGCGAATACTACACCCCGCGCCCCCTCATCCGCGCCATCATCGCGGTCGTCCAGCCCAGGATTGGCGAGCGCATCTACGACGGCGCGTGCGGCTCGGCGGGCTTCCTGTGCGAATCTTTCGTTTACCTCACAAC
The DNA here is from genome assembly GCA_018055515.1 of Anaerolineae bacterium. Lineage (GTDB taxonomy): Bacteria > Chloroflexota > Anaerolineae > B4-G1 > SLSP01 > JAAZNO01. The sequence goes on along the minus strand of JAGPHL010000138.1, from coordinate 6,076 downwards.
CCGCGGCAAGCTCACCACCGCAGGCCTGGCCACCCTCCAGACCCGCACCTTTTACGGCAAGGAAAAAAAGTCCCTCGCCTACGTCATCGCCATCATGAATATGATCCTGCATGGCCTCGAGGCGCCGAACGTCATCCACACCAACACCCTCGCCGAAAACCTCGCCGACCTTCAGGAACAGGACCGCTACGATGTCGTCCTGGCCAACCCGCCCTTTGGCGGCAAGGAACGGCCCGAGGTGCAGCAAAACTTCCCCATCCGCTCCGGCGAGACCGCCTTCCTCTTCCTCCAGCACTTCATCAAAATCCTCAAAGCCGGCGGCCGCGCCGGCATCGTTATCAAGAACACCTTCCTCTCCAATACCGACAACGCCTCCGTCAGCCTCCGCAAGCTGCTGCTGGAAAGCTGCAACCTCCACACCGTCCTCGACTGCCCCGCCGGCACCTTCCAGGGCGCGGGCGTGAAAACGGTCGTCCTCTTCTTCGAAAAAGGCGCCCCCACCCGTAAAATCTGGTTCTACCAGCTCAACCCCGGCCGCAACCTCGGCAAGACCAACCCGCTCAACGACGATGACCTCGCCGAGTTCGTGAAGCTCCAAAAAACCTTCGCCGACTCGCCCCAGAGCTGGACCGTGGACGCCAAGACCATTGACCAGGCCACTTTCGACCTCTCCGTAAAGAATCCCAGCGGCGGGGAGGAGATAAAGCACCGCACCCCCCAGGCCATCATGAAAGAGATCGCCGCGCTGGACGCGGAGAGCGCCGCGGTGCTGGGAAAAATAAAGGCCCTGCTATGAAGCGAGAGGGGAAGAACGGGAAGAATGCGAGTGATGGGAACCCCCAGCCCCCGGACTCCCATCCGGCCCATGAGGCTGAGCCCCTTCTCCCCCCGCGCGGCGATTACCGGACGCTGCACTCTTTCCACAAAGCCGAGGTTGTCTATGACATCACGTTCCGCTTTGCGCACAAATTCCTCGCCCGGGGCGACCGCACCATTGACCAGATGGTTCAGTCGGCACGCTCAGGCAAGAAGAACATCCTGGAGGGCAGCAAAGCGGCGCTGACCTCCAAGGAAACCGAGATCAAGCTGACCAACGTGGGCCGCGCCAGCCTGGAGGAATTGCTGGATGATTACAAAGACTACCTCCGCGTGCGCGAACACCGCGAATGGGACAAGGACTCCCGGGAAGCCCTCTACGTTCGCCGGCTGGGCCGCAAGGTCCCGCAGACCTACGAGCTTTACCGCGCGTTGGTGGAGACTCGCCCGCCCGAGGTGGTTGCGAATATCGCCATCTGCCTGATTCACCAGGCCAACTACCTCATTGACCAGCAACTGCGCCGGCTGGAGAAGGATTTTATCGAACAGGGTGGCCTGCGCGAGCGCATGACCCGCGCCCGGCTCGCTTACCGGAACAGGAATCAGCAGGGCAGTGGCGAACCGCCGCCGCTTCCCCGGAAAACTCAATCGCCCGGCCCCCATCCGTCCCCTGACTCCCCAAAGCCGCTGCCCAGGAAGCCCGGAGGCCAGCCATGACTCACCCCAATCCGGCAACCCATCACTCCCATCCGTCCCATCACTCCCCAGCCCCCGCCCCGCGCGGAAGTGCTGGGGAATATCAAGAGGCTGTTATGAAAAAAGGGTGGCAGATAAAACGACTCGGTGAAGTCTGCGAAATCGTCAAAGGCCGAAAGCCGATGTTGAAGCTGACACCGGCGAGCGGTGACTTGCCCTACTTGGTCGCGAAAGTGATGCGCGGCAGCGCAGAGGCAAAATACGCCTCAGTCAAAGACAAAAATTCGATAACAGTTGAAGAGTCGGAAACCATTATCATTTGCGACGGCTCAAACTCTGGCGAAGTCTTCACCGGCTTTCGAGGCATCCTTTCTTCAACGATGGGGAAAATTGCCAAGAAGGTGGAGATAGATGACAACTACCTGCGCGCGTTTCTGGCGTCCACGTTTGAAGTCTTTAATGGTACGAAGACGGGCGCCGCCATTCCTCATCTCGACAAAGAGGCGATGTATCAACTTCAGTTTCCCCTCCCCCCGCTCCCCGAACAACGCCGCATCGTCGCCCTCCTCGACCAAACCTTCGCCGCCATCGCCACCGCCAAAGCCAACGCCGAAAAGAACCTTCAAAACGCCCGCGCCCTCTTCGAAAGCCACCTCCAATCCGTCTTCACTCGGCGGGGTTCGGGGTGGGTGGAGAAGACCGTGGACACGCTTTCCACCAATCTCGACAGCAAGCGCATTCCCATAACCAAGAGTAATCGCAAGGCCGGATCGTATCCGTACTATGGGGCGTCAGGCATCGTGGACTATGTCGCAGACTATATTTTCGAAGGCGATGCGCTCCTCGTTTCCGAAGACGGGGCGAACCTGCTCATGCGCTCGACGCCGATTGCATTTTCTGTGTCCGGCAAATACTGGGTCAACAACCACGCGCACATTTTGAAGTTTGAGAACATGGCGACTCAGCGGTTCGTCGAGTTCTACCTGGAGAGCTTAAAGTTGGACGAGTACATCCGAGGCGCGGCGCAGCCAAAATTGACCCAAAAGGCCCTTAACTCGATCCCAATCCCGATTCCCACAACTTTCGAGGAGCAAGCGCGGATTGTCGAAAACCTCGACTCCCTCTACAAAGAAACCCAGCGCTTCTCATCAATCTACGAGCGCAAACTCGCCGCCCTGGATGAGCTGAAAAAATCCCTCCTCCACCAGGCCTTCACCGGAGAACTCTGATGCCCGCACTCTTTCCAATCCCAACGGGATTGCATCCTTCAGCCCAGGGTTGCGAGGCACGAGCTACCCTGGGTCACGCGTCCCAACATTTTCCCCAACCCCAACGGGGTTGCATCACCGCTCCACCGCCTGCCCGCGGCAACCCCGTTGGGGTAGTAAGAAAGCCCTGGAGGAGGGCAAGGACCAGCCATGAATGAAGCTGAAACCAGAGCCGAGTACGTTGACCCCGCGCTAAAAGCGGCCGGCTGGGGCGTCGTCGAAGGCAGCCGCCTCCGGCGCGAGTATCCCATCGCTCCCGGCCGCCTCGAGGGCCACGGCAAACGCGGCAAGGCGCTCACCGCCGATTACGTGCTGGAATATCGCAATACCAAGCTCGGCGTCGTCGAAGCCAAGGCGCTGGACGAGGAGTTGACCGAAGGCGTAGCTCAGGCGAAAAACTATGCGGGCAAGCTGGCCGTCCGCCATACCTACGCCACCAACGGGCGCGGCATCTACGCCATTGATATGCAGACCGGCGCGGAGGGCGAAATCGCCGCCTACCCGACGCCGGACCAGCTCTGGGCCATGACCTTCCCTTCGACACGCTCAGGGACCGGAGATGCCGCCGACAGGGCCAGTGAGCTTGCCGAACTGTGGCGCGACCGCTTTGCCGCGATTCCCTTCGAGGACAAAGGGGGCTCGCATCCCAGCCGCTATTACCAGGACATCGCCATTGAGCGGGCGATGCAGGCCATCGCCCGGGGCCAGTCCCGCATCCTGCTCACGCTGGCCACCGGCACCGGCAAAACCTTCATCGCCTTCCAGATCGCCTGGAAACTCTTCCACGCCCGCTGGAACCTGGGCGGCCAGCCCACCCGCCGCCCGCGCATCCTATTCCTGGCGGACCGCAACCTCCTCGCCAACCAGGCTTACAACGCGTTCTCGGCGTTCCCGGAAGACGCCATGGTGCGCATCAAACCCGAGGACATCCGCAAGAAGGGCAAGGTTCCCAAAAACGGCAGCCTGTTCTTTACCATTTTCCAGACGTTCATGGCTTCGGCAGGCTCAGCCACCGAGAAAGGCGCGATCCCTGAGCCTGTCGAAGGGGCGGCCTCGGAACTGCCGGAAGTTGCTGAACCAACCGAGAAGGCGAGTGGCTACATGTATATTCTCGGGTGTGGCGATGGCAGCTTCTACACGGGCAGCACCACCAATTTGCATCTGCGCCTGGAGCAACACAGAAGCGGAGAAGGCGCGCAACATACGAAGGCGCGGCTGCCGATCAAACTCCTCTATTACGAGGCATTTGATCGTATAGATGCGGCATTTGCCCGCGAGAAGCAGGTGCAGGGGTGGAGCAGGGCCAAGAAGTTTGCGTTGATCCAACGCAATATCGGTCTCTTGAAACGCCTTTCGAGCGCCTCTGCCGACGGTCGCCCGGTCCCTGAGCCTGTCGAAGGGTGCTTCGGCGAGTATCCGCCCGACTTCTTCGACTTCATCGTCATTGACGAGTGCCATCGCGGTGGCGCCAACGACGAAAGCAACTGGCGCGGGATCATGGAATACTTCGCGCCGGCCGTGCAGCTCGGCCTCACCGCCACCCCCAAGCGGGAGGAGAACGCCGACACCTACCGCTATTTCGGCGAGCCGGTGTTCATCTACTCGCTCAAGGAAGGCATCAACGACGGCTTCCTCACACCCTTCCGGGTGAAGCAGATACAAACGACGCTGGATTATTACGTCTATACGCCGGATGACCAGGTGGTGGAGGGCGAGATTGAGGCGGGAAAACTTTACGACGAACCGGACTTCAACCGGATCATCGAGATCAAGGAGCGGGAGCAGAAGCGCGTCGAGATCTTCCTGGGCGAGATCAACCAGAACGCGAAGACGCTGGTGTTCTGCGCCAACCAGGCTCACGCCCTCGTCGTGCGCGACCTCGTCAACCAGCTCAAGACCAGCAAAGACCCGAACTATTGTCAGCGCGTCACCGCCAACGACGGTGAGCTGGGCGAGCAGTACTTGCGGGATTTCCAGGACAACGAAAAGTCCATTCCCACCATTCTCACCACGTCGCAAAAGCTCTCCACCGGCGTGGATGCCCGCAACATCCGCAACATCGTGCTCATGCGCCCCATCAACTCGATGATCGAGTTCAAGCAGATCATCGGCCGTGGCACCCGGCTCTTTGACGGCAAGGACTACTTCACGATCTACGACTTCGTGAAGGCGCACCTCCACTTCAATGATCCGGAGTGGGACGGCGAGCCCGTTGAGCCGGAATCATGCCCGCAATGCGGCTGCTCTCCCTGCGTCTGCGAAACGCCGCCGCCCCAACCGTGCCCGGTCTGCGGGAAATCGCCCTGCGCGTGTCCGAAAGCGCCCTGCCCGGTCTGCGGCCAGTTGGTCTGCGTTTGCAACCAGAAGTCAAAAGTGAAAGTGAAGCTCGCCGACGGCAAGGAGCGCAACCTCCGGCATATGATGGCGACCACCTTCTGGCATCCGGACGGCACGCCCATGTCCGCCCGGCAGTTCATGGAGCGGCTCTTCGGCAAGCTGCCCGATTTCTTCCAAAGCGAAGCGGAGCTGCGCAATCTCTGGAGCGCGCCGGATACGCGCGCGAAGCTGTTGCAGGGGCTTGCGGAAAAAGGTTTCGGCCGCGCCCAACTGGCCGAGATGCAGAAGATCATAGACGCGGAGAAGAGCGACCTGTTCGATGTCCTGGCGTACGTCGCCTATGCGTTGCCCCCGCTGACGCGGGCGGCCCGGGCCGCCGGGGCGCGGGTGTATATCAATTCCCACTTCAACGCCAAGCAGCGGGCCTTCCTCGACTTTGTCCTGTCCCATTACGTCCATACGGGCATTGAGGAGTTGAGCCGGGAGAAACTGCGGCCCCTGCTGCTGATCCGCTACCACAACTCGATTCAAGACGCAGTGGCCGACCTCGGCCAGCCCGCGCAAATCGGCAACCTCTTTGCCAGCTTCCAAAAGTACCTGTACCAGCCCGGCCCCACCCCGGCCTGACACGATCTTTTGTTCTCGCCAGACCCCGGATGCTGGCGTCGTCCCCGGCCCAAATTGAAGCGCGCCCCCGCTCACCTCGCCGCCGCTGGCACCGTCCTGGCCACGATCTGGCTCGGATGCTCCCGCGCATAAATCGGATTTCTTCCCATCCAATCCCGTGTCATCACCTTGTCGTCACGGCAAGCGGCTCTTTGAAACCTCCGAAAAAAGTGGTGCCCGCGACAGGACTTGAACCTGTACGATGTTACTCACTAGAACCTGAATCTAGCGCGTCTGCCAATTCCGCCACGCGGGCATGATTGACGCCTGCCCCCGGCGTTGGGGCGCTCATT
>JAGPHL010000137.1 GCA_018055515.1 Anaerolineae bacterium | reverse complement strand
AAGGGCGCCTGGCCCAGGTGCCGGGCGATCAGCGTGAGAAGCCGCCGCGGGCTGAGCGGTTTGCTGACGTACTCATCCGCACCCGCGGCCAGGCAGCGCTCACGATCCCCCGGCATCACCAAAGCCGTCATCGCCACAATCGGAATCGCCTGGAACCGGCACTGGGATCGAATCCGCCGCGTCGTCTCAAGCCCATCCAGCTCCGGCATCTGGATGTCCATCAGAATCAGGTCAGGACGCAGATCCGCCAGCGACGCCAGCGTTTCAACACCGTTGTGCGCCACCTTCACCTGCAGCCCCTGACTCGTCAGATATTCCTCCAAAATCGTCGCGGTGCGCCCATCATCCTCCGCGATCAGAATCCTCCGTCCCTCCACTGCCCGGTCGGCGATAGCGGTCGTCCCGTCGCCGGCCCCTGCCCGCGAAGCCCTCGGCAACTCTTCCTCTGCCTGCAGGTCGGGCGAGGGCAGTCGCACGGTGAAACGACTTCCCTTCCCCACCTCGCTGCTGACCGCGACGCTGCCGCCATGCAGTTCCACGAGACGATACACCAACGCCAGTCCCAACCCCGCTCCCTGATACTCCCGCGATAGGCGGGTATCGAGTTGCACAAAAGGTTTGAAGAGCTGCGGCATAGCGTCGGCCGCAATGCCAATGCCCGTGTCCCACACGGTGAAGGAGATGATCTGTTCATCAGGCCAGGCCTGCACCTCGAGACCGATGGCGCCTTCTTGAGGAGTGAACTTGGCGGCGTTGTTGAGCAGATTAACCAGAATTTGTTTAAGATAACGTTCGTCGGCGTAAATTTGCTTCACGGCAGGGTCAAAAAAGGTGCTCACCTGCAACCGTTTCTCCTTGACCAGATTGGTCACCAGGCGCAGGCTCGCCAGGCACACCTCTTCGACGTCCACAAGGCAAAGATCGAGGGCCACCTTGCCGGCCTCAATGCGCGCGATGTCCAAAATGTCATTGATGATCGCCAGCAGATGCCGACCGCTTTCCTCAATGCCCTGGACGGCTTTCAGCTGCCGCGAGCTCAACGTCCCATAAATGCCCTCATTGAGCATCTCCGAAAAGGCCAGGATAGCGGTCAGAGGCGTGCGGAGCTCATGGCTTGTCGTGGCCAGGAATTCGTCTTTGGCGCGCACCGCCTGCGCCAGCTCAACATTGGCCGCGCGCAGCTCGACCGTCCGTTCCTCAACGCGCTGCGCGAGCAGGGCCCGCTCTTCCAGCAAGGCGGCCTCAGCGCGCTGACGCTCCGCCAGCTCGTGCTGCGCCTGCGCGTAGAGCCGGGCATTGGTGATGGCGATCACCGCGTGATTGCCGAGCGCCACCAACAGGGCCTGATCCTGCGCGGTGAACTGACCGTGAAGCTTGTTGACCGCCGTCAGCACGCCGATGATCTGTTCGCCGCTGCGCAAAGGCACGGCGAGCATCGAAGTCACCAGCAAGCCGCTCTGCTGTCGAATCCCCGGATAGTACTCGGGGTCCGCCGGCAGATCGCCGACGATCTCTGGGATGCCCGTTCGGAACACCCGCCCCACAACGCCCTGTCCCGGCGGCACCCGCAGGCCCACGATGGGATCCGTCGCCGCGCGGAAGACCAGGTCGCCGGTCTCCGGGTCAGGGCTCAGGATAGTGCAGCTGGTAGCGTCTACTAACGGCGTCGCCTGTTCAACGATAAATTGCAGCAGCGTCTCCGGATCCAGCTGCGAAGACATGGCCATGCCGATGCGATACAACGTCTCCAGCTCCGTCACCCGCTGCCGTAGCGCGATCTGTTGCACCTGCAAATCATGCGCAATGCGCGCCCGCTCCTCGATCTCGGCCTGCAAACGGACATTGACCCTGGAAAGCTCTGCAGTCCGTTCTACCACCCGCTGCTCCAGGGCGGCGTGCGCCTGCAACAACAGCCCTTCCGCCTGTTTGCGCTCGCTGATGTCGCGCAGCGCGACGAGCATCGGCGCCCCCGAGACGCCGGGCCGGCCCATCGCCGGCTCGACCTGGGGATGCCCTCGCACCACCGCTTCCAGGAACAGCACCGACCCATCTTTGCGGATGCCATGGACTTCCGTGGCAACGACTTCCCCCGTCGGCGTCCCTGAAGGGCACGCGGGAAGTTCCCCGGCGATGAAACGCGAGAGCGGTTGACCTGCAACCTCACCCCGTTCGTAGCCCAACATGTGCAGGAAGCCGGGGTTCGGTTCCACAATCACCCCATCCTGAACGAGCAACAGCCCCTCAAAGGTCGTCTCTAACAGGATGCGATACCACGTTTCGGTCCTTTCCAGTTGCTGCCGCTGTTGCTGCCGCTGTCGGTGACGATAGACGACCATAATGAAGACCACCCCAGACGCCAGCATTCCCCCCGCCAGCGTGTGAATCAGCGTCCGCGACCACGTGATAGGGGACCACAAGGCGAAAAAGAACAGGCTGCCGACGATGTCGAGCAGCGCTGTGCCCAGAGCTATCGGTATCGGCAAGAAAAGGAATAGGGTGGTAACAATCAAAATATTGTAAAGCAAGATGAACGGGTTGGATGCGGAGATCGCGTAGCCGAAAATGAGAAGGCTACAAACGACGCCCAAGAAAAACAAACCCCAGCGGAAATAACGCGTTCGGCTAAAGCCGTAGCCGAACAACAAAGCGATAAAAGCGATGGCCAGGTATCGGTTGTTCGCATAAACAGGCCGCTCAGGATTGACCCCCCGGTCCAACAGCACCAGCGCTATCAGCACCGCCGTATCGAAGAGCAACAACAGCGTCAGTTGTCGCGCCAGCGAACGTTCTTCCGCCGAAGGGAACTCCGTCCAGGGGGCCGTGAGCGCCTGCCACCCACGGTCGAGCCACACCCTCGCTCTGCTGTCGTGTTTCATCCTGCCTTGCCCCGAACGATGGATTGAGATGCCTTGAGTATAACACCGGCTGCATGGCTCGTCAAAGTACTTGACAGCTTTTCAAAGTTGTTTTATTATGGAGATGATCTAAAGAGAATACGAGCCTCCGACCCAGACGGGTCCTCCTGGGATCGCTGGGCGATAGGGTGCAGCGAGCAATCGTTGCGCCTGCCATTTGCAAAGGAGGCAATCCTCCCCTCGAAACAGCGGGGAGGGTTGCTTCCTTTTTTTATTTTATAAGGGTTTTTACTGTTTTATTAAAGGCGTCTCGCCCTGTCACAGGGCCCAATGTTCCTGAACGCCGATGAGGGCGTTCCCCTATCATCTTACCTGAGGAGGTTGTTATGTGGATTTTGCGGTTGAACATGACAGATCGTTCGTATCAGCTGGAAGCCGTACCGGAACGGTACAAGAATTTGGGAGGACGCGGCCTGACGTCCACGATCCTGTATGATGAAGTGGACCCCACGTGCCATCCCCTCGGCCCGCACAACAAAGTGATCTTCGCCCCCGGCATCATCACCGGCACGGCAGCGCCGACGTCGGCCCGCGTCTCCGTAGGAGGGAAGTCACCCCTGACCGGAGGCATCAAGGAGGCCAACGCCGGCACCGGTTGGGCGCCTGCGCTCGCCAGGATGCGCATCAAGGCCATCGTCGTCGAAGGGGAACCGCAAGAGGCGGGGAAATACTGGATGGTGACCCTCCGCTGGGGAGGCGATGCGCCCCAAGTGGAATTCCTGCCGGCGGATGAGTATGTGGGACGCAACCTCTACGAGGTCTTCCCCGAGGTCTATGCGCGGTTTGGAGACAAGGTCCACGTCGCCGGCATCGGCCCCGCCGGCGAGTTTAAGTACCCCAATTCCGGCATCGTCTTCAACGACATGAAGAACCACCCCTCGCGCTACGCCGGCCGCGGCGGCCTGGGCGCGGTCATGGGCAGCAAGGGATTGAAATTTATCGTCGTGGATCCCGCCGGCGCCCCCGGCGTGGAGATCGCCAACCCGGAGCTCTTCAAGGAAGGCTCCCAGAAGATGCGCGAAGCGCTGATGACGCACGCCATCACCAAACCGAAAGGGGGCCTGAACACCTACGGCACGGCGATCCTGGTCAACATCCTCAATGAGGCGGGAGGATTGCCCACCCGCAACTTCCGCGAGGGCCGCTTCGAGGGCGCGGCAAGGGTTGCCGGTGAAGCTATCTTCGAGACCAACAAACAACGCACCGGCAAGGAAGTCTACAATCACGCTTGCAGCCCCGGTTGCATCATCCAGTGCTCCAACACGCTGTATGCCCCCGACGGCAGCGAGATCGCTTCCTGCATCGAGTATGAGTCCGACTGGGCCTTCGGGCCGGATTGCGGCATTGACAATCTGGACAAGATCGGCGAGCTGGTGACGCTCTGCAACGCCTACGGGCTTGACACGATCGAGACCGGCGTGACGCTGGGTGTAGCAATGGATTCGGGGCTCCTCCCCTTCGGCGACGCCGAGGGCGCGATCGCCTTGCTGCACGAGATGGGCAAAGGCACGCCGCTGGGACGCCTGCTGGGCAGCGGCGCGGCCACGGTTGGCAAGGTCTACGGGAATCCGCACGTGCCCACCGTCAAGGGACAGGCCATGCCGGCGTATGAGCCGCGCGCCGTCAAAGGGATCGGCGTGACCTACGCCACCACCACGATGGGCGCGGATCACACCGCGGGCTACACCATCGCCCCCGAAATCCTGAGCGTGGGCGGCAAGTCCGACCCGCTGGCTGCGGAGAGCGCCAAAGCCGACCTGAGCCGCGCCTTCCAGAGCACGACCGCGCTGATTGACTCCAGCGGGCACTGCCTCTTCATCGCCTTCGCCATTCTGGACATCCCCTCCGGCTTCCAGGGCATGGTGGACGAGGTCAATGCCGTGCTGGGCACGTCCATGAGCAGCGATGAAGCCGTGGCCATGGGCGCGGAGATCCTCAAACGCGAGCGCGCCTTCAATGAGGCCGCGGGCTTCACCCGCCAGGATGACCGGTTGCCGGAATTCATGAAGTACGAGCCGCTACCACCGCACAACGTCACCAACGATCTCCCCGACTCGGTCTTCGACTCCGTGTTCGGCCAGCTGTAAGCGACTGACTCCAGACCCACGCCGGAACACGATTTCCGGCGTGGGTTGGTTTCTCCACGAGCTATGCTATGATATCGCCAGAAGAGAGTACAGAGAATGGGAGTCAGTCAGCCGATGAAAGTAAAAGTGAAGCTTTTTGCGACCCTGCAGCGCTACGCGCCGGAAGGACAATTTGCGGGTGAGCCGTTTGAGATGGAACTGCCCGAAGGAAGCACCATCGCCACCGTCATCGAACGGCTTGCCATCCGTCCCCACGAGGTCAAAGTCACCTTCGTGAATGGCAAGGCCCGCGCCGAGGTCTACCGTTTGAGGGAGGGCGACGAGGTCGGCATTTTCCCTCCCGTAGGAGGCGGCTAACATGGAGGACATCACCCTGGACGTCTGGCTCTACGGGCCGCTGGCGCGTTACGGCGGCAGCGACGACAACATCTTCGCGCAGGTGGCCATCACCCTACCCGCGGGGAGCGTGATGCGGGACTTGCTCGCGCGCCTGCAATTGCCCACAGAGGAGCGCGGGATCACCTTCATCAACGGCAATCTGAGTGCCATGCCCGGCTTACAACCGGACCTGGAGCACCCTCTCAGTCATGGGGACCGGGTGGCGTTATTCCATCTCAAAAGCATGTGGCCCTTCCAGTACCGGCATGACGTCGCCGCCATTCCAGAGTTCCGGGAGTCGCTCGAAGCACGCGAGGATCACGGCTTGCGCTCGCGGTATGACACGGTCGTCAAATAAATGTGCGTACGGCGGTCACAACGCCGCTACGGCGCGCCACGGCCAGCGCGGTTGAAATCCTCCAGATCCACAAACTGCCGCAAGGCGCCGCCCTGCAGGGCCCACAGGCCCGTCGCAAAGGCGTGGATGAAATAGCGGTCGTGCACCACTGCCAGTACCGTCCCCTCAAAAGCCGTCATGGCGCGCTCGAATTGCGTGCGGCTGGGGATGTCCAGGTGATTGATCGGCTCGTCGAGCAGCAGGAAGTTGCAGCCCATGGCCACCATCCGCGCCAGGGTCAACCGTGCGCGCTCCCCGTAGCTCAACGCCCGGACCGGGATGAAGACGTCGTCGCCGGAGAACAGGTAATAGTGCAGGAAGGAACGCACGTCGGTATCCGACAGCGCAGCGACGGCGCGGACGACCTCGAAGGGGGTGCTGTCCGGGTCTAACGTCTCCTGCTCCTGAGCATAGTAGCCCACCTGGACGTGGGTCCCCAGGCGCACGCGCCCCTCCAGCGGGGCGAGCTGTCCCATGATCACTTTGAGCAGGGTGGTCTTGCCGGCGCCGTTGGGACCGATCAGCGCCACGCGCTCTCCCGCGCCCAAAATGGCGTCCACGTTGTGGAAGAGCGGCATACCGTCGTAGCCGGCGGCGAGGTTTTCCAGCACGAGCACCTCGCGGCCGCTCGTCGGCGCTTCCGTGAATTCGAGCTTCATCCGCCAGGTGAGTTTGGGCTTCTCCACACGCTCGTCGCTTTCCAGGTAGCGCTCGAGCTTGCGTTCCCGGGATTGGGCCTTCTGCGCCACCTTCCTGGCGTAACGACGGATGGTGGCGTCGTGCGGTTTGGTAGTGAGCTCCACACTCAGCGCCTGCATCGCCGTGCGATGCACGTCCGCCTGAATCCGCCGGATTTCTGCCTGCTCGTCCCGCCATTGCGCCAGCTGCTTCTCCCGCTGGCGTTCCCACGTTTCGAGGTAGGCGCTGTAATTGCCCACATACCCAGTGAGGGTGTGCGTCTCAGGATCGAGATCGAGAATGCGGGTGACGGTATGATCCAGGAAGGCACGGTCGTGAGAGACGAGCAACGCTGCCCCGGAGTAGGCGCGCAACCACGCCTCAAGCCACTCCAGCGCCTCGATGTCCAGGTGATTGGTCGGCTCGTCAAGCAACACGATCTCTGGTCGGTGGAGTAACAGGCGCGCCAATCCCAGCCGCGTCTTCTGCCCCCCGCTGAGGATTCCCAGCGGCGTGTCGAGGCTGACGTGCGCCAATCCCAATCCCGCAAGCACCGCCACAGCTTCGTGTTCCGCCGGTGCGATCGCCGCCAGAGCTTCCAGGCGCGACAGGGCCTCGCTGTAAGCTTCGAGTGCGCGAGGCTCCGGCTCGCGCGTGAAGAGTGTCTCGGCCAGCGCCGCGACTTGCGCCTCCGCTTCGGCCAGCGCCTCCTCGCCCGCCTGAAGGAACTGCGCCACGGTCTGCGCCC
>JAGPHL010000136.1 GCA_018055515.1 Anaerolineae bacterium | reverse complement strand
CACCAGCGGGGCATCCGTGTGATCCTGGACATGGTCTTCAATCATACCTCGGATCAACACCGCTGGTTCCTGGAATCGAAATCCAGCCGCGACAATCCCAAACGCGATTGGTACATCTGGCGCGACGGGAAAATCGGCCCCGACGGCGAGAAACTTCCACCCAATAACTGGGAGTCGAGTTTCACCGGCCCGGCGTGGGAGTACGACCCAACGACCGATCAGTGGTACTATCACTTCTTCCTCAAAGAGCAGCCCGATCTCAACTGGCGCAATCCCGAAGTGAAGGCAGCCATGTGGGACGCCGTGCGTTTCTGGCTCGACATGGGGGTGGATGGATTCCGCCTCGACGCGATCGGCACCATCTTCGAGGACCCCGCTATGCCCGATCACGAGGCGGGATTCACACTGCTCGACCTGTATCAGCTGGGGCAGGCGGCGCAGACGGACGAGGAGCGTCAGGCCGTGAGCGAGAAGTGGGAACTGCTCTTTGCCCATCAGGTGGACCGGGCGGAGGAGATGCATCCGCTGATGAAGGAGCTGCGGCGCGTGGTGGACGAGTACCCTGATCGCGTGCTCGTGGCGGAAGACAGCGACCTCGCTTATCATGGGAATGGCGACGATGAGCTGCACCTGGTCTTCAACTTTCCGCTGATGCGCATCGAAGGTCTCCTCACGCCGGCGCACATTCGCAACAATCAGGCGGAGCGATTGGCGGCGCTGCCGGCGGGCGCCTGGCCCTGCAACACCCTGGGCAATCACGATTCGCCCCGCGTCAAAAGCCGTTATGGGGACGGTGAACACGACGACGAGCTCGCCCGCCTGTCTCTGGCGCTCATGCTCACTTTGCGCGGCACGCCTTTCCTTTACAACGGCGAGGAAATCGGCATGACGGACGCCGTTTTCACCGAGATCGCCCAGCTGCGCGACACCCTGGCCCTGCGCCAATACGAGCTGGCGGTGAGGGTGGGCCTTCCCGAGGCGGAGGCGGCCGCGATAGCCTTCCAGCACACCCGCGACCGCTGCCGCACGCCGCTGCAGTGGGCTAACGCGCCCAACGCCGGCTTCAGCCCCGAGGGCGTGACGACCTGGCTGCCGGTGAATCCCAATTATGCCGCCGGCATCAACGTGGCCGAGCAGCAGAACGACCCCGCCTCGATGCTTGCTTTCTACAAGCAGCTGCTCGCGCTGCGCAAGCGGACTCCCGCCCTCATTGCGGGTGATTACACGCCGCTGCTGGAGGAGCACCCCGATTGTTTCTGCTTCCTGCGCGCGGTGGAAGGGCAGACCTGTCTGGTGGCGCTCAATTTTTCCGCTCGCGCGCACACGCTGACCTTTGAGCAGCTCCGGGCGCCGCAGCTGCTCTTCTCCAGCGCGGGGCGGCGGGAGGCCGGAGATCTGCGGGCGCTGGAGCTCGCGCCCTTCGAAATCTACCTCGCCGCCGTGGAACGCTAAGATGAACCTCTGGCGTGGCGTGAATGTTCGGCTGCGGGGCATCGAGCCGGAAGATGCGGAGACCTTCTACGCCTGGGACAGCGCGGAGACGGAGACGGCCCGCATGGTGGAGTGGGTGTGGCCCGCCGGATCGCTGGCGCAAGCTCGACAGTGGGCGGAAAGGCGCGCTACCGGGGAGTCCAGGAACGACGAGTTCTTCTTCGCCATCGAGAACGCCGAAGGCCGGCTCGCCGGTGTGATCAACACGCACAGCTGCGACCGCCGGGTGGGGAGCTTCAAGTACGGCGTCTCTGTCGCTCCCGCCTTTCGTGGACGGGGCTACGCGACGGAAGCGGTTCTCCTCGTGCTGCGCTATTTCTTCGATGAGCTCCGCTATCAGAAAGCCACTGCCGAGGTCTACGCCTACAACGAGAGATCGGCGCGATTCCATGAGCGGTTGGGCTTCGTGCAGGAGGGGCGCATTCGACGGGTGGTCTTCTCGCAGGGGCGGCACTTCGACCTGCTCGTTTTCGGCATGACGGTGGAGGAATTTCACGCGCGCTATCCGCGATCCACTGAGGAAGACTGGCTGCAACGGTGCCTGGCGCGCTGAAGGGGGATTTCCTGCCTGTGCCCTGGCATGGCGGCGCGAGCGTTCATCCGCGCGCCTGAGGAGCAATTCCATGGAACCTCTCTTACCGATTACCTACCGGCCCATCGGCGTCTTGCATACGCCGTTTCAGGAGCCCGTCGGGATGCCCATCCAGGCGGCGTGCGCGGTTGGGACGCGCGGCACAGCGGAGCTCTCCCCGGAGTTCAAGGAGGCGTTGCAGGACCTGGAAGGCTTCTCGCACCTGATCCTGCTGTACCATCTCCATCGCGCGGCGCCGCCTCGCTTGCGGGTGACGCCGTTTCTGGATACCGAGCTGCGCGGCGTCTTTGCCACCCGCGCCCCGGCGCGCCCTAATCCGCTGGGCCTGTCGGTCGTGCGCCTGCTGGAGCGCGCGGGGTGCGTCCTCTACCTGGAAAATCTGGACATGCTGGACGGCACGCCGCTGCTGGATATCAAGCCCTACATTCCGGATTTCGACAGCTGCACTGTGGAACGCCTGGGATGGTACGAACGGCGGCGCGGCCTCTTGCCGCTTTCCAGCGCCGATGACAGGTTTAGCCGCTGAGGACTTCTGCCGCAGGGGCCGATTTTCGGCGCTGGACGACCGGACGGGGGGTAGTCTGCTGGTCATTTTCTTGTGGAGCGGTTGATGGACACCATGGAACAGATCCAGAAAGCAATGAGTGCAATCGCTGCCCTGCGTGGCCAGCTTGACGCCGACACCGTGGAGGTTGTCCTCGCCGCACTGCAGCGACAGCACCACGCTTTGGAGGCCGCACCGTCTGCGGCGGCCCCGCAACGCCGGCAAATCACGTCCCTCTTTGCAGATTTGGTAGATTTTACAGCGCTGAGCGAGTCGCTGGACCCGGAGATGGCGACCGAGATGTTGAACGCGCTGTGGGCTGAACTCGACACGGTCATTGTCGCCCATGGGGGATTTATTGACAAACACATGGGGGATGGGGTGATGGCTCTGTGGGGTGTGGCGCAGACCCGTGAGGACGATGCGGAGCGCGCCGTCCGTGCCGCGCTGGCATTGCAGGCGGCCTTGCGCGAATTCAATGTCAAAATGCGCCGCAACCTGCCGCCGTTACACTTGCGGGTGGGGTTGAACACAGGTCTGGCGCTCTTGGGGCAGATCGGAACGACGGGAGAGTTCTCGGCAATCGGCGATACCATTAACCTCGCCAGCCGGCTGGAGGACGCAGCGCCCGTGGATGGTGTGCTGGTGTCCCAGGACACCTACCATCAAGTGTGGGGATTGTTCGACCTGCAACCTCAGTCGCCGCTGACCGTGAAGGGGCGACACGAGCCGGTGCAGACGTACCTTGTGCAGCGAGTTCAGCCCCGCTCTTTCTGGTCGCGCACGCGCGGCATTGAGGGCGTTGAGACTCCTATGGTGGGCCGTGCTGCGGAACTGGAGACCTTGCAGACAGCTTTCCGGGCAGCCGCAACTCCTCATCTCATCACCATCGTAGGGGATGCTGGCGTGGGCAAGTCGCGCTTGCTCTATGAATTTGAGTCCTGGCTGGACGCGCTGCCGCAATCCATTACGTATCTTCGGGGGCGAGCGACGCCGGAGATGCAGCTGATTCCTTATGGTCTGTTCCGCGATATGTTCTCCTTCCGTTTTGGCATCCGTGAAAGTGATTCTCCGGCGCTGGCGCTCGAGAAGTTCCGCACGGGCATGGCGGGAGTGTTGGAGCCGGAGCAGGCCGACCTTATTGGCCAGCATGTGGGCTTTGATTTCGAACAGGCCGGCAGCCCGGTGGTGCGCGCCTTATTGGGCAGTACGTCATTTGGGCAACTGGCGCAGAATGCCTTGCGCACGTTCATGCGTGCTGTGACGCAACGTCCCACGGTGCTGTTCTGGGAGGACATCCATTGGGCGGACGAACGCTCGCTGGACCTGTTGGTGCGGCTCCTGTCCGAATTGCCCGCTGCCGCGCTGTTGGTAGTATGTCTGGCGCGCCCGACGTTTTTTGAGCGTTGCCCCACCTGGGGGAGCATTATTCCTGGCGTGACATGTGAACGCCTTATCCTCAAACCCTTGACGCCTGCGGACAGCTCCGCGTTAGTGGGGCACCTCTTGCATCAGGTGGCGGTGATCCCGCCGCCGCTGCTGGATTTGATTGTGGAAAGCGCTGAAGGCAATCCCTTCTATGTTGAAGAATTGATTAAAATGTTGATTGACGATGGCGCGATTATCCCGCGCCCGGGGCAGTGGGAAGTGGTCGCGACGCACTTGAAGTCCTTGCGTGTGCCTCGCACTCTGACCGGGGTGTTGCAAGCTCGCCTGGATGCGCTGCCGCCGGCAGAACGGCAGGTCCTACAGTGCGCGGCAGTGGTAGGACGCACGCACTGGGATGCCACGGTGCTGAGCCTGCTGCAGGCGTCTCCCGATACTGATGACATCGCGTTTGAAGAGGTGCAGGCGCTCTTGAAGGCCGCCTGTCAGCGCGAGTTGATTTTCCAGCGTCCGCGTTCGGCTTTTCAGGGGACTGAGGAATACAGCTTCAAACATGCGATTCTGCGCGATGTGACTTACGAAACCGTCTTGCTCAAGTCGCGCCGGATTTATCATGGGCAGGCGGCGCGTTGGCTGGAAGCTCACGCTGGCGAACGGGTGGGGGAATACCTTAACTTGATTGCGGGACATTATGAGCTCGCCGGCGAATATGTGCAGGCGGCGACCTATCTGCTGCGTTCGGGCGAGAATGCCTACGCTGTGAGCGCTTATCGCGATGCCGTTGCCGCTTTTGAGCGGGCGCTGGCGCTGCTGGCAGGTGCGACGGAGGCGGTGAGCTTGCGGGCGACGCTGCAGGTGCGATTGGGGTATGCACTTCGGCAGCTCAGCGATTATCCGACCGCGTTAGCATATCTGGAGCAGGCTCTGGCGCTGGCGCCGGGGGATTCGGCGTTAGAGGTCGCGGCGTTGACCGGTTTGGGGTGGGCATTGATGGGGCAGGGCAACTACGATGCCGCGCTGCAGTATTTAGAGCCGGCGCTGGCGGCGGCGCGCCAGAGCGACAATCAGCGCGGTGTGGCGTTGGCGCTCTGGCATTTGGCGGATGTGGCTTATCGCCAGGGCATGAGTGACACGGCGGCGCACTATGCCTGGGAATGTCTGAGCCTGTATCGGGCTTTGGGGGATCGGCAAGGCATTGCGGGCGCTTTTCGCGTGTTGGGTTTTGTGAGCCACATGCGGGGCGATTACGACGCTGCCTTGCAGTACCATGAGGAGAGCCGCAGGATGTATTGGGAACTCGGCGATCGCTGGGGCGTAGGCACAGGTTTTATCAACCTGGGCGAGGCGGCGCGTAAGCTGGGACGTTTTGCCGAGGCTGCAGATTATTATGCGCAAAGTCTTCCGTATTTTCACGAAATTGGAAACCGCGTGGGCGCTGCCATCGCTACCCTTAACCTGGGACATGTGCATCTGGGCCTCGGTGATGTAGCAGCGGCGCGCGGCTACTTCCGTGAAGCGGTGGTACAGGCGCAGGAGCTGGGCGCCCTGGCGGTGTTGATCGAAGGGGTGGTGGGACTCGCGGAGTTGTATGCGCATCCGGAAACTGCTGCGATCGCTGCCGGATGGCTTGGGTGGGCGCAGGCGCATCCGGCCTTCAATGCCGAGATCGCGCAGTTCACCGACGCGCTCGCGGAGCTGCTGCGCGCGTGTTTGGGCGAGGCTTCCTTCGCGGAGGCTTTGACGCAGGGGGTCGCCCGCACGTCGGACGAGATAGTCAAACAGGTTTTGGGATTATTGTGAATAGACAATAATTTTAATGTGTGGCATGGGGCATTGTCTCTTGCCTTGACAGAATTCCGGTTTCTTTTACAATTCTCGCCTTGTCAATCATCGCCGGATCCATTTGATCCGGCGATTCTATTGGGAGGCAGAGAACAATGTTGATGAAAAGCGCGTTGCTGTTGACAGTGACAGCAACTCTCCTCACCGGAGCCGGCGATTGGGAGCCGGGAACCGGTGCAGACGCTCCGATACTGGCAGGGATCGCCAGCCAGTATGGGCCGGGTCGCATGGAGGCGACCATCCAGGTGCGGCAGGCGGGCCGAACGGCCTTCACGTTGCCAACCCCGTTGCCGCAGGCCGAGGTCTACTTTGCGACACTTGATTGCCGTGATATCGGCAGCTGGTTCGAGATGCGGCGCGCCGGTGTGGACGAGAACGGCGTGCCTTACCCTTGGGAAACCGCGTATGCCGTTGATTGCGCCGGCCTGGCCGACGGCGGGATTGGCTTCATGCTCTTTAACCGCCACACGCCGATGAGTCAGCGCGTGGCCGAGGAGTGGCTTCGCCGCGTGCACACCGGCGAGTATCAGCCGGTCTTCGTGGCGGAAGTGGATTATCCGACCGCTGTGCGCTGGAATACCGTCGGCCGCGGCATGAGGGTGGAATTGCGCCGTCTCACACCGTCGCCCCTGGACCTGCCCGTCGCGCCGTGAGTGCCGGCCGCGCTTGCCGAAAGGGGGTTCCGTGCTAAAGTCGTGGACACGTGAAAATCCAGGGGCATTCTCAAGAGAAAGGAGATCATTCATGCGTGGAAAAACCGGGCTACTGGGAGTGTTGATTCTGGCGCTGTTGCTGACCGCTTGTGGCGGCAAGGGCAGTGAGGAAGTGGTGACCACGAGGACGGGCTTGCAGTACGTGGACATCAAAGTTGGCGACGGCAGCTTCCCCAAGTTTGGCGATACCGTCGTCGTACATTACACCGGCTGGCTGGAGGACGGCACGAAATTCGACAGCTCCGTGGATCGCGGCAAGCCCTTCGAGTTCCTCATCGGCACCGGAAGCGTGATCGCCGGGTGGGACGAGGGGGTCAGCACGATGCGCGTCGGCGGCGTGCGCAAACTCATCATCCCGCCAGAATTGGGGTACGGCGCGAGCGGCTCAGGCGATGTGATCCCGCCGAACGCTACTTTGATCTTTGAAGTGGAGCTGCTGGAGATCCACCAGTGAGGTCGGATTTCCCCTTGCCAATCCGTGGCTCTGTGATATAGTTACAGTACGTTTGCATATTCAGTAAAGGAGAGCACAGGGATGATTGACAGCGCATCACAGACCCCCTTTGGGCGTGTTGTGATTCCTGCTGCCTGAATCGCTGCAAGCATTGCCGCTATAAGCCGTGGGAGCTGCCGCCCCACGGCTTTTTTGTT
>JAGPHL010000135.1 GCA_018055515.1 Anaerolineae bacterium | reverse complement strand
GTTTGGCATTGGTGATGTTGTTGGCGGCGTGCGCCAGTCCGACCGCCGAGCCGCCCCGGCGCCTGATCCTGGCGACAACGACAAGCACGCAGGATTCCGGGCTGCTGGATTACCTGCTGCCGGATTTCAAGGAGAAGACCGGCATTGAGGTGCAGGTCATTGCTGTGGGCAGCGGGCAGGCCATGGAGACCGGCAAAAACGGGGACGCCGATGTGCTGCTGGTGCACTCCCCGGCGGCGGAGGAAACCTTTGTGGCAGATGGCTTTGGCGTGGATCGCACCGCGGTGATGCACAACGATTATGTCATCGTGGGTCCCGCCGCAGACCCGGCGGGCATCAAAGGCATGACCGACGCGGTAGAAGCCTTCCGCAAGATCATGGAGACGCAATCGCCCTTTATCTCGCGCGGCGACGACTCGGGCACGCACGCCAAGGAAAAGAGCATCTGGGCCAAAGTCGGGGTCACCCCTGAGGGCAAGTGGTATGTCTCTGCCGGCCAGGGAATGGGAGCCGTCCTGGACATGGCGCAGGAGATGAACGCCTACACGCTCACCGACCGGGGCACCTACCTGGCGCGCACGGCTGAAGGCTACGCCCTGCCGATTCTGGTGGAGGGTGATGCGCAACTCTTCAACCCCTATCACGTCATCGCCGTTAACCCGGAAAAGTACCCGGACATCAATTACGAGGGCGCGCAGAAGTTCATCGAGTGGATCACCTCGCCGGAGACGCAGGCGAAGATCGCTGCCTTCACGGAGCCCAAGAGCGGTCTGCCGCTCTTCTTCCCCGACGCCGTGAAGTAACCGTGACGCGGTAGCAGCTTCACATCGCCCTCTGAGAGATCAGAGGGCGATGTTTTTTTGCGTCGGCCTGAGGGTCAATCGCCGGACGCTCCCGCCGCCGTTGACGACGCTGTCCGCCGTTGCCGCAGCGCCAGTCTGGCCAGCAGGAGGCCCAGCTCATAGAGGATGATGAAGGGCGCGGTCACTAGCAGCATGGTGAAGGGGTCCGTCGTGGGCGTGATGACCGCCGCGAGGACCGCTGCCAGGAAAATGATGATCTTACGGAGCTGCTTGAGCCTGGCGGGTTGGACGATGTCCAACCGCGCGAGGGTGTACATCACCAGCGGCGTCTGGAACAGCAAGCCCATCCACAACAACAGCGTGGTGACGAACGACAGGTAATCTTCCAGCGTGTAGGTGGGGGTCACGACGTCGCTCAGGAAGCCCGTCAGCACGGGGATGCTGAAGGGGATCAGCACCAGCAAGGTGAAGACGACGCCCAGCATAAACAGGAGGATCACGCCCGGCACGCTCTGCAGCAGGAATTTGCGTTCGTGGGGAAATAATCCCGGCGCGACGAAGGCGTAGAGCTGATAGAGGATGTAAGGCAGCGTGATCAGCAATCCCAGCAGCAACGTGACCTTGAAGAAGATGATCGGCGGCGCAGTGGGGCTGACCGCGATGAGCTCCATGTCCCCTACAGGCGCGGTGAGGATCGCGATGGCTTGATTGGCGAAGAACGAGCCGAGGATACTGCCGATTCCCAGTGCCGCGAGGCTCCGCAGCAGGCGCACGCGCAATTCAGCGACATGTTCGAGAAAGGTGCGCTCTTGATCTTGCGGCTCTTTGTGCTTCATGGCCCGTACCCGGTGGGGGGCGCCGTCTCATCCGGCGCGGGGAAATCGTCATCGGTGGGGGCTGCGGGCATGGCGGTGTTGTCGGCGGGTGGGTCAGGGGCAGGAGCCGTGAGGTCCGGCGTCAGCTGCGCGGCGACTTCGCGCCACAGCTGCTGGGCTGAGCGCAGATAGCGACTCGCCGTACGCGCGAATTTCACCAGCTCCTCTGGCCCAAACAGCAGTAACCCGATGAGCAGGATGACGAGGAGTTCGGGCGTTCCGACGTTGAAGAAATCCATGGGGTAAGTCGTCGGCCTGAAGGGACCTGGGGGCGAGTCAGACCCTCACCCCCAGGTCAGGCGGTTCATGCGCTGTCGTGCTGGCTTTCGTCGGCAGGTTTTCCTGCCCTTTGAGCCCGCTCTGGAAGGCGTGAATGCTCATCCCCAATTCGCCAGCCACTTTCGTGATCCGACCGGGGCCGAAGACGAGCAACGCGATCACGAGAACCACAACAATTTCCGGTAAGCCTATTCGCGGCAACATCTTACTGTCCTTTCTTGGGTGCGCCTCTGACTACAGCGTCATGAGGCAGGGTGATTCACAGTGTACACCCGCAGGGCGAAAAGACAAATGGCCGCAGGGGGCTGTACCTCAGCGGAGGTCTATCCCATAACGCTCCAGCAGCTCCGCGATGACGACCGGCTGCCCTGTTTTCACCGATTCCTCGGCCGCGGCGCCCACCACAACGGACCAGAACCCCTCGGCTGCCGTGGCGGTTTGCGTCTGCCGCCCCTCGATGTTCTCGATGAAGTTGACGTGTTCGTAGAAGGTGCCGCCGTTGTGCCCGGTCTCCTCGATGTAGGCGGGATAGCCAGGGGCGCCGACCCGTCCGGGCCGGTCCTCGCCGTGTAGAATTTCCAGATGCGTGTGCGGACGCGCCAGCGCCAGGAAGTCCTGATTTTCGTAGGCCTTGAGCCGCCCCTCGTCGCCGCAGATGACGAGCTCCTCGTAAAACATCGGCGCGAACATGCACAGGTTGAAGCTGCCCAGCACGCCATTGGCGTACTGCACCATCACGAGGGCGTTGTCGAGGATGTCGGATTTCTCGCCGCGGTACTCAAACTCGCGGAAGTTGACTGCCATGCTGCCTGTGGCGAAGACGCGCGTCGCCCTGGACTGCGCGAACAGGTTGAGGAGGTCGAAGTAGTGGCAACACTTCTCCACCAGCGTCCCGCCGGAGTATTTCGAGAATTTGTTCCACTGGTTGACCTTGTCCAGGAAGGGGATGCGGTGTTCCATGATGCTGATTTGCTTGACCTCGCCCAGGGAGCGGCGCACCAGCGTCTCGTAGATTGCCTCGACGTAGATGGCTTTGTAGCGGTATTGCAGGCCGACCTGGAAAATGGCGTGGTGGTTTTGGGCGATTTGCAGGATCTCATAGGCGTCGGGAATGGTGGTCGCCATAGGTTTTTCCAGCAGGATGTGCTTGCCCGATTTCGCTGCGACGCGCACCAGCTCCAGGTGCGTGTAGTTGGGCGTGCTGATGATCAGTCCATCCACTGCCGGGTCATGGCAGGCCGCTTCCAGCGAGTCATAGACGACCAGCTCTCCCTGCGGCACAAATTGCTTGTAGGCGCGCTGCGCTCCGGCGACGCTGCCGGGGTTGGGATCGTAGATCCCGTGGATGGTCGCGCGCCCTTCCAACAGGGTGACGTGGATGTGCTCCTGGCCGTTCACACCCACGCCGATCACGTTGAAGCGATGGCGGGGCGTCTCCCGTGCCATCAGATAGCGGTCGGGGTCGGGCAGATAACTGAAATTCGGGTTCAGGGTGAAAGCGCGGCTGCGCAGTTCTTTTCCGGTCATAGAAGTTTGCCTCCTTATGTGGCAACGCCTTCACGCGCTCCGATACAGTTTGGTCAGCACGAACTCGTTGTGACGCAAGCCCTCGGCGGCGGTGAGGCGCCCGCAAATGGTGCGTTCCAGCATCCCCAGCAGGCGATCGGCGGCCTCATCGAGGTTCAGCTCCACCCGCAGCAACCCGGTGAGGTCCACGTCAATGTGCTCCGCCATTGTCGCCACGGTGAGCGGGTTGGCGCAGAGCTTGATGACGGGGAGGATGGGGTTGCCGATGATGTTGCCCTGACCGGTGGGGAAGAAATGGACGACCGACCCGGCGGCGGCGCAGAGCGTCACCATTTCTGCCGCCGCGCTCGAGGAGTCCATGAAGTGCAGCCCCGGCCCTGAAGGCTCCATGGCGGGGCCCAGCACCGATTGGACTGTGCAGCGTCCCATCTTCTGGATGTTGCCCAGCGCCTTCTCCTCGATGGTGGTCAGCCCGCCGCGGAGGTTGCCTTCCGTGGGCTGCGAGCCGAGCAGATCCACGCCCTGGCTGGCGATGAGCGCCTGGTAATCGTCGAAGACACGCTTGAACTCGGCGGCGACCTCCGGCGTGGCGCACTGGCTCATGATGAGGTCCTCGCCGCCGGTGACTTCGGTCGTCTCGCCGAAAATCAGCGTCGCTCCCGCTTCCGCCAGCCGCTCGAAGACGCGCCCGACGGTAGGATTCGCCGCCAGCCCGGAGGTGGTGTCGGATTCGCCGCACTTGGTGCTCATCCACAGCTCCTGGATGGCGAACGGCTCGCGCTGCAGCTCGCTGGCCCACTGGACGTACGCCAGCGCCTGGCGCGCCGCCATCTCGATAGTTTTGAGATCGCCATAGCGTTCGATGCTGAAGCCGGCGACCGGTTTGCCCGTTTCGGCAATGCGATCCACGATCCGCTGCGTCCATTTGGGCTCGATGCCGATGACGATGACGGCGGCGACGTTGGGATTGCGTCCCATGCCCGCCAGCGTGCGGAACGTGAGCTCCAGGTCCTCGCCGAATTGCAAGCGCCCGTAGGGATGGGGCAGCGCCAGCGTGCCCTGGATGAGGGCGCTCACGCCCTCGGCGGCGGCGTTGGAGATGTCGTCTACCGGCAGGATGAGCACGTGATTGCGGATGCCGACGCGGCCATTCGCGCGCCGGTACCCCAGCAGCTGCAGCGTCTCCGGTTGGCGCCCGCCGAGCGAGAGCCGTTCCGGCGGCTTGACGGACGTCGCGGGCTTTTCCGCCCGTTCCAGGTCCCAGCGCATGGTTTTGAGGTTGTGGGTGTGGACATGCGCGCCTTGGGCGATGGGCTGCGTCGTCTTGCCGATGGGGCGCGCGTACTTGAGCAGCACGTGCCCGGCAGGCAGCGCGCGCATGGCGATCTTGTGTCCCAGCGGCACCGCCTCGGTCACCTTGAGTGTCGTCACAAAGTCCCCTTCCAGGGTCACTACCCCCACCTCGTCGCCGGGGGCGAGGTCCATCACCGCCACGCCTGCATCGTCGTGGATGGAATGCATGAGAACGCCGTGTGTCATGGGATACTCCTTGTATGCTGATTGGGTTATTTTCTGGCCATGGGCTCACTGTTCACGACTCGCCACTCGCTCCCCATTTCCCGCCGTCATTCGTAGGGCGTCTGATCCCAAAAGCCCTGGAAGCGCGCCAGGCCGAGGTGCGTGTAGGGGTGATCGAAGGCCTCTTCGTAGACGGCGAAACCCGCGGTGACAATGTCCGCGCCGGCGACGGCGGCATCCACTATCTGCCGCCCGTTGCGGAGCGCTGCCACGAGCACGCCGGTATTGAATCCGTAGTGGTCGCGGATGGCGACGATGTCCTGAATCATGCTCAGCGTCTCCTCGGCGTTGGCCTCTTTCCAGCCGATGAAGGGCGAGACGTAGAAAGCGCCCATTCGCATTGCCTGCAGCGCCTGCGCCGCCGAAAAGACGAGCGTGAGATTGCTGCGGATGCCCTGTTCTTTGAGCACGGCAACGCCCTTAAAGCCGGCCTCGGTGGCGGGCAATTTGATGACGAAGTTGGGGCTGAGCGCCGCCAGGCTTTCCGCCTCGGCGACCATGGCCTCCCAGCTTGTCAGGTGCGGGTTCACTTCCACGGAGATGGTCTTATCCGTGCCGGCAAACAGCGCCGCGATCTCCCGAATCACCGTCAGGAACGGCTTGCCGGAAGCCTGGATGTGCCTGGGATTGGTCGTCACCCCGTCCAGATTCCACATCTGGAGTGCGTGCTCGATCTCATGCACGTGTGCGCTATCGAGGAAGAATTGCATTGTGAGTGCCTCCTGAAAGATTTATTTATAGGGCTGTGCAGCGAAAACTACAGCCCTAATTCCGCCAGTTTTGCCGCGGTGGGACGTCCCTGCTCGTCCCAACCGCGCAGCGCGTAATACTCGCGCAATTGTCGCGCCAGGTCGGGGACTTTGCCCGCCGCCTCGCCGGAGGGACGCGGCGTGAGCAGGCGCCGGGGCAGGGTGTCATCGGCGGCGGTGATCCCCAGTCGCAGGTTGATGAGGCGTTTGAGGTTGAACAGGCGTTCGCCGATCAGCCGCAGTTCCGCCGTGCTGATGTCCCATCCCGTCGCTGCCTGGAGCAGTTCTGGCAGCCGCTCGTAAAGCGCCCCCACTTTTCCCGCGAATTTGCACAATCCCAACGGATTGTACAGGCCGGTGTAATCCTGGAAGGCGATCGCGTGCGCTGCCGCCCCTGCATCAGAGAAGCGCTCGTAGGGGACGGGGTACCAGGCGTCGGGCTCGATGCCGTACAGGGGCCAATACGTCAGGCCCTCCAGATGACAGCCGCCCCGGTTCGCCGTGGCATAATTCGTGGCCATGGAGAAGAACGCACGCGGATCGTGGCAGGCGACTTCCAACCCTTTGACGTGGACGGCGTAGACCTCCGAGCCGTGTCCCAGGTGGGCGGCGGCGGCGCGCGTGCCTTGCGCCAGGTAGGCGCCGGCGCCGCGCCGCGCCAGGATGAGCTCCAGCGCTTTGAACAGGGCATCCACGCTGCCCCAGGTCAGTGGCACGCCGTCGGTCTCCTCGAGGGTGAGCAGCCCCTGCTCAAAAGCTTCGAAGGCAAAGGCGATGACGCCGCCCGCGCTGATCGTATCCAGGCCCAGGCGGTTGCAGATCTCGTTGGCGCGGTTCACCGCTTCCAGGTCATCAATCTCCAGCATCGAGCCCAGGGCGGCCACGGTCTCATATTCCGCCGCTTCGCCGCGCGTGCCGGCGTGAGGTCCGCTGTTGATTTCGATGAACTTGCCGCAGCCAATCGGACAGGCGTAGCAGAACGTGTCCTTCGTGACGTATTTCTCCCGCAGCACCTGCCCCGAAAGGGCGTGTGCACCCTCGATGAAAGTCCCGCCGGCCCAGTTGTGGATGGGCAAGTCGCCGCGCAATTCCGTTCCCGTCATCCCGCCGGTGGTGCCGTAGAGCGAGGCTCCTGCCTGATGACGTTTGATGAGGGGGGTGAGTTCCTTGACGACGGTGCGAAAGGCATCGGCGTTGCCGTAAGCGGGTTTCTGTTTCCCCCGCGCCACGATGGCTTTGACGTGTTTGCTGCCGAGCACGGCGCCCATGCCGCCGCGCGCCGCCGCGCGGCTGTGATCACGTCCCCCTTGCAGGATGGCCGCAAAGGGGATCAGCGCCTCGCCCGCCGGGCCGATGACGGCGGCGCGCGCTTTGGGATCCGTCTGCGCCAGCAGCGCGTCGTAGGCGTCGAAGGTGTCCAGCCCCCACAGG
>JAGPHL010000134.1 GCA_018055515.1 Anaerolineae bacterium | reverse complement strand
CTTTTTAGATAAAAACCCCCAACAGCAGCAGGCCGAGCTGCATTCCCAGCGTGCGCGCAAACAGCCGCCAGGACTGGCGCGTGTTGAAGTGCTCGCGGTGATATTCTGCCCCGCCGATCGTGATCGCTACACCGAGAAACCCCAGCGGCAGCAGCAAGAACTGTCGCAGCCCTATGGCCGCCTGGGTCGCCGGCGAATAGAACCCGCCATCGGCCCAAAACGCGGCGTAAACGCGCATCAACACGTCAAGCAGGTTGACGATGGCGTAAAACGTCAGCACCACGGTGAGGAGCCACAGTCCTACCGCGAGCGCTACCAGCCGAAAATCCTGTTTCTTCCCCGTACCCAGGCTCATTTTTGTCCTCCGTTGAGGCGTGTCGTGGGTCGCATCACCGCGCCGTTCCCAGACAGCGCAGGGGAAACCACACCGGGGTTCCCATGATCGGGCTGGAAATGGCCGTTTGCAGATAGGGAGACGGATCGAGGAAGGTGTGAGGGTCCTCCGGATCGCCCGGCGCTTGCCCGGTCAGCAGATGCAGGGGGAATCCGCCATCCGCATGAAGCGGCTCGGCCACGCCAAAAGTGACGTGGGGCCAGATGGACAGTCCCGGCTTGTGCCAGGTTCCCTGATAGCCGAGCAGTTGCCCCTTTTTGACCGGGAGCCCCTCTGAGCCCGGCGGGAACTCCGCCGCCACATACGAGCGCTCTCCCGAGGCCGAAGCCATCCCGTCGTAGTAAGTCCACACCTTCTGGCCCGGGCGCAGCGGATCGTCATGCAGGATGGCGACCGCGCCGACCCAATCGCCTGGCCGCATCAGCACCCCATCGGCGACCGCGTACACCGGCGCGGTCCCCTCGAAGCCCTCACTCATGAAGATGAGGCTTTGCGTGAGCCACCAGACGCCAAAATCGGCGCTGCCCGGCAAGCGCCAGGGCGCGCGGGCGCAGGCGGTGAGCGTCCGGCTCGGATGCACGGCGGTATCTCTGGGGCGAAAGATGACGCTTTCCCCCGCCCACTCATCGGCGATGTAATAGGTGAGGATGGCGTCCAGCATCTCCGGCGTCCAGCGCTCGGTGTAAACCGGATAGTTCATGAAATGATGGATCATGATCATGGAGAATTCCTGCGCGCGGATGCTTTCCAGCAGGGGTGTCTGATCCCAGAGTCCGGCATTTGCCAGTTGCGTCATCTCGAAGGGCTGCAGGTAGAGTGTCCTGCCGTTGAGGGTGAGCATCCCCATGAACTCATCTGCGAGAATGGGATCGGGGGTGCGTCTCACTTCCCAGAGCAGATCCTCCAGCCGGCGTTCTGGCTGACGGCGCGCCTTGAGGGCTTGCACCGGTCCTAGCAGCGTGCCGCGCATCATGAAACCCAATTGCACGATTACGAGCGCCATCATTCCGTTGCGGATGAGCTGCCGGGCCGTAGGCGAGGCTTCGGCCCAGGGGAGGGCGTGCCCTGCCATCCAGAGGCCCGCCGTCATGCTGAGGGCTGCGGCCAGCTCCAGCAGGTAGTTGACATTGGAGCCGACTTTGCCGACGGTGAGCGCCGAAATGGTCGCTCCCAGCAGGTAGGGGCCAGCCATCACCCAGCCGGGGGCGGGGCGTGACGGGGCGTCCTTTCGCGTAGCCAGAAGCCAGTAGACGCAGAGCCCCATGCCTGTCACGCCCAATGCCAGCAGGATCGGCAATGTGTCGCGCACGTCGCGCCAGTTGCGCAGGAGATTGTCCATGCGGAAGGGATTGACATTCGCGTTGATGATGTTGAAGACGAAGCCGCCGCCCGTTGCCAGATTGAGCCCCAGGAGCAGGATCAGGCCCACGCCGCCGATGAGCGCGACGAGGGTCGCCGCGCGCCGCCAACCGTAGCGGTGCCACATCCACACGCAGGCGGCGAGCGGCGCGGCCAACCCGTAGGATTGTCGCGTGTACACTGCCGCGACCAGCAGCAGCGCTCCCTCAATCAGGCCCTTGCGCGTGTCGCCGTGCTGCGTGAGCACCGCCAGTCCTGCCATGCTCAGCGCCAGGGCGAGCAGATCCACCCGCGCCAGCGAGGACCAGCTCCCCACGTAGGGGATCGCCAGGAACAGCACACCGGCCACGCGCCCGGCGCTGCGATCTCCCGTCTGCCCCTGCACGATGCGCCCGATGAAATACGCCGTCGCCAGCGCGCCGAGCGTCGAGATCAGCCGTCCCGGCCAGAACGCCGGCCCGAACAGCGCGACGAACGGCGTCAGCACGAGGGGATAGAGCGGCGGGTAGTTGGAAACCGTGTAAGGCGGCGTCGTGAGGTCGCGGCGATAGAGGGGCTGCCCTTGCACCAGTCGCATTGCCTGATCCACCAGCGGCGCTTCCCCGTAATCCAGCGGATAGCGGTAGAACACCGCGAGCGATTTCTGTCCGATGAAGATGAGCACGGCGACGACGGCGAAGAGGATAACGATCATCTTGATGGCGTCTTCGAGATAGGGACTGAGGACCTCGAGAATTTTTTTCATAAGCGCGTCCTTCTGTTTTTGTCACGCCAGTAACGGCAGCGTCAGCAACACCAGTTGGGCGAGCACCGTCCAGGCGAAGAGTCGCCAGGAAGCGCGTTGCCCGACGTGATGGTAGTGATACTCCCCGCCGCCGATGACCAGGGCCACCCACACGCCCCCCATGAAGAACACTCCCCAGCTGCCCAGCGCCTCCGCCTGTGCCAGCAGTTGTGAGGAGGGCGGACCGAAGCGCAGGTACGCGCGCAGCAACACGTCGCGCAGCAGGGCAATCTCGTAGAGGCCCAGGAGCGCCGTGCCCAGCCACAGCGCCATCGCGGCGACCCACATCCAGGGGAGGGGCGGGCGCTGCAGGCGATTTTGTCCGTAATGGCTGAACGCCGGCACGCCGAGCATGATCCCCGCTGCAAACGGCAGTGAGAGAGAGGCATTCTGCTGCAATCCCAGCAGTGGCCAGGTGACGTTGCGGAGCACCGCCGCCGCGGCGAGAATCACTCCCACCGCTGCGGCGATCACCGAGCCGTAGCTGCGGAAGAACTCCAGCACGCCGGCGCGCCGGCTGACGCGCCGGGAGCGCCGCACAGCGGGCGCGATCGCGGCAAACGTCATCCGCGGCGAGGGGCTGTGCGCTGCCAGCTCAGCCTGCAGCTGCGCCTGCATCCGCGCTTGTTGACGGGCATGTCCCTCCAGCGCTGCCTGACAGGCGGGGCAGTCCCGCAAATGCTGATCCAACGCCTCGCGGTCGGCGTCGGTCAGCAGATTCAGCGCGTAGCCGGTCAGCTCCTCTTCTGACAGATGGTGTTTCATAGCCTTCCTCCTTCCGTGGTCACGTGGACACGTGTGAACGTGGACACGTGTTCACGCCTTCTCCTCCCTCAACGCGGCCCGCAGCTGCTGATAGCCCAGTCGTACCCGCGATTGCGCTGTCGGCAGCGGACAGTCCATGATCTCGGCAATCTCCCGGAAGGTGTGTCCCGCCCAGTAGCGGAGCACGAGCGCCTCCCGCACGGCCGGATGGAGCTCCTGCATCGCCTGCAACAGCGCTTCCCGACGTTCGGCCTCGATGGCGGACGCCTCTGGTCCCGGCGCCGGGTCGGAAAGATCGCGCCCCAGGCCCAGCCATTCGGTGAGCGAAAAACTGACCAGGCGCTTGCGGCGTTGACGGTCGCGGCAGCGGCTCACCGTGATGGTGTGCAGCCACGTGGCAAAACTCGCGCGCTCCGGCGCGTAATGCCGGATGTTCACCAGCGCGTAGGTCAGGGCGTCCTGGGCGACCTCTTCGGCGTCCTCAGCATTGCCGAGCAGGGCATACGCCAGGCGGTAGACGTCGCTGCGATGGGCGTTGTAGAGCGCTTCCGCCGCTCCCTCGTTCCCGGCCTGCCAGTCCTGTATCAGCGCTACCGTGTCGCTCATCGTCGTGTTGCCTGCCGTGCCATGTTGTCTTCTTGATGTTATTATACGCGCCCGAAGGGCTTTTTGATCACTGCGCCGGGGCCGTCCAGGCAGAAAGCCCTGCCGCGGTCGCAAACCAGAACTGCCCGTCGGCGCTGCGGGCGATGCCGAGCACGTCGTTGGAGAGCAATCCCTCCGCCGCGGTGAGGCTCGACCAGCCGCCGGTTTGGGGATCGAAGGCCCGGACGCCGTCGTCCGTAGCGCACCACAGCCGGCCATCCGGCGCGCTGAGGAGGTCCCGCACCGCCAGCGTCCCCCGCGCGGCGGGTATCTCGACGGTCGTCCAATCGTCCCCTTCCAGATAAGCCAGCCCTGCCGCGGTCCCAATCCACAATTTCCCCGTCGGATCTACCTCCACAGCGGTGACCGGCGCGGCGGTAGCGATGGGCGGATCCCACACGCCGTTGGCGAAGCGCGCCACCCCTCCCTCGGAGCCGACCCAGACGGCGCCTTGTGTGTCGGCGACGAGCGCGCGGACGCTGTGACCGCCGAGCACATCGCTGCGGCTGAAGGTCGCCCACGTTTCCCGGTCGGGCCGCAGACGGCTGACGCCGATCCGCCCGCCCCCCGAACCGAACCAGACACTGCCATCGGGGGCGACCGTGACCGCATAGATGAAGGAGCTCACCAGCCCATCCTGCACCTCATAGCGTGTCCAGCCCTGGGACGTCACCTTCAGCGCGCCGCCGCCATCCGAGCCTGCCCAGACCGCGCCATGGACGTCGGCTGCGAGCGCCATGATGTCTCGCTCAGGCAGGCCCTCGAAGGGCGTGACCATGGCCCAGCGCTGCCCCTCGAGGACGCTGAGGCTGCTTGCGGCGGCGACCCACAGGCGGCCCTCCGCATCGAGTGTCAACGCGGGCGTCGCGAGGCCTTCTATTGTCTGATACTGCTGCCACGTCCCGCTGGTGTTTTGCAGCGAGCGGGTGTTGCCAAACCAGGGGCGCTGTTCGGCCGTCATGATGAGGAACAATTCCGGCGGCAGCTCCGCGAGAGGACGGGCGCCGAACCACCGGTGAACGGCCTCGGTGATGGTCGCCGGATACCGGACCTGCCGCAGGATGGTCACATCGCTGACATACGTGGTCCACCCGTCGCTGTCGAAGCTGCTGATCCCGTCGCGGGTGCGCGCCCACAGCATGCCATCGGCTGTCTGCATGAGCGTCAGCACGAAATCGTCGCTCAGCCCCTCCGTGTGGGTGATCCAGGTCGCCTCGCTGGACGCGGGGTCCTGCAGCATGGCGACGCCCGCGCCCCACGTGCCGAACCAGAGCCGCCCGGCGGCGTCGGCGACGATGGCGGTGACCCAGGTGTCGGCGAGCGCCGGAAGGGCGCGCCATCTGCCCCCCTCGAGGACGGCGGCGCCGTTTGCCCCTCCCACCCAAATGCGCCCTTTACCGTCGGCGGCGATGGCGTACAGATCGGTCACGGGCGCGCCGCCGGCGGCCTGCCAGCGCGCTCCCTCAAAGCGCGCGGCGCCGAGCGCGGTCGCGGCCCACAGCGTGCCATCGGGGGTCAGCGTCAGCGCGCGGACGATGGGATGTGGCAGTCCCTGGGCCGTCCCAAAATTCCGCCAGCTCGCGCCGTCATAGCGGCTCACGCCGCCCTGCGTGCCTATCCAGACGGCCCCGGTGGCGTCGGGCTGAATGGCGTACACGGTGTCGTGGATCAGCCCTTGCGCGGAGGTCAACCTCACGTAGGTGCGCGCGGCGATGTCCCACCGCACTACGCCGCCATCGGTAGCGAGCCACAGCGTTTCCCCGTCCCGCGCGTGATTGAGCGGGCGGGGACGCGAGTTAAAGGGCCGCAGCTGCAGCGGCAGGAAGATGGGCGGCGACTCACGTCCGTCGTCGGCGGGGTCGAGAGGATGGGTGCCCCGCTGCAGTTCGTCGCCGTCGTCCGCGCCGCCCAGGTCGGTGTCGCTGTTGCAGGGCGAAGTCTGGAAATAGCCGCCGACCTCGTCGCCATCGGTCAGGCCGTCGCCGTCGCTGTCCCAATCCAGGGGATCGGCGCCGTGGAGGAATTCCTCGAGGTTGGTCAGTCCGTCGTTGTCGGGATCGCGCCCGGCGTCGTTGATGCGACTGCGCGTCCCAAAAGTCTGCTCCCACACGTCGGGCAGCCCGTCGCCATCGGCGTCAGTGAGGGCGGCGTCGGCCTTGAGGGCCAGTTCCACCTGACTCTCGCGTGGCGGCGGCGCGAGTGCATCGGTCAGCGCCATGATCCGCACGGGATACCGCCCCGGCGCGGTGACGCGCGCGTACCAGCCGCCGTAGACCCCATCATCGGCCAGGCCGTCGCCGTGCAGGCCGTCGTCGTGGAAGGTGAGCCCGTCCGTCGAGCCGTCGGGATGCTCGATCAGGGCGACAACGCGGACTTGCGCGTCGTCTGGCAGGCGTCCCGCGACGCTCGCCAGGAAGAGCACGGGCTCGCCGAGGCGCGGCGTGGCGTTGGAAAGGCTCACGTCGAGGGTGGGGGCCGTCGGGAGGGCCGGCCTTTCCGCGGGGACGGTGATGGCGGCTTCGGCGCGAGCGCTTTGCCCCAACGCGCTGACGACGACCGCATGGGAGCCGGCGGGGAGTCCGGACGGCAGGGCGACTTCGAGCACATACGTGCGTCCCAGGTTCCGCGCGGTGAGGACGGGCGCGGCTCGCCCGCCGATCTCGACCTCGAACTGCGCGGGGAGAAGTCCCGGCAGGGGGCTGCCGTCCGAGCGTTCCACGAACACTTTGATGAAGCGCCGTCGCGGGTCGCCAGGACGCAGGGAGGAAGCCGCCGCCTCGTCGGCCAGCTGCAGTGAGAGCCCCAGCGGCGGCAGCTGTGCAATCCCCGCGCCCCACAGAGGATCCATGCCCGGCGTTCCCTGATCGCGGGCGGCGGCGCGCAGGCGAGCTTCCAACTCAGCGACCGATAGATTTGCCTGCCCCGGCGCGCTGAGCAGCACCGCCGCCATGCCGGCGACGTGCGGCGCCGCTGCAGAAGTCCCGCTGAAGCCATACGGGCCGTAGTCCGGCGTGGCGACCGACACGAAGCTGTAGCTGCTCAGATCGGGTTTGATGCGTCCGTCGGCGGTCGGGCCGCGGGAGCTGTAGGGCACCAGCCGGCCGGTGCTCACGTTGACCGCGCCGACCGTGAGGACGCTGCGCGCGTCGCCGGGAAGCCCCAGACTGCCGGCGGGCGTGACGTGCGCGGTGAGGGCGGCATCCTCGCCGATGGCGAAGACCTCCAGCATGTGGCTTGGGGAGCCCGGCTCGCTGCGCCGAATGCGGATCGTGTAGACGCCATCGAAAGTGGGGGTGAAGGTGATCCGCTGCG